>JBAYUL010000120.1:0-2523 GCA_041675105.1 Minisyncoccota bacterium | reverse complement strand
GTCCTCGACGGACACGTCGCTTAGATCTCTAAGCGCGTCCACCTCATCGGGTGTGAGCGCGCGGATGCCGACGCCGCGTTCTTTGGAGAGTGCGATCAAATATTCGCATTCGACGGCGACGCGATAGCGGATAAGCGCGTATTCACTGAAGTATGCACTGAGAGCGAGGGTGGCCTCGTGGTATCGTCCGTCGACGGAACTTATGGCCGTGAGCGGTTCAAACGGCATACGATGCAAGGTTCTTCTCGATGCGCTTTGCGATCGGAGTCTCCCCTTTTACGAAGACCTTTCCGGTGATCTGCTCATACATCTGGATATAACGCCGCGAAAGCTCTTCGACGAGATCCGCCGGTGCCTCAGGAAGCGTCGCGTCTTTATACGGATCGCAGTTCTGCTTGAACCAGAGTCGGAGAAACTCTTTATCGAAACTCTTCGGCTCCTCACCTTTCACCATACGCTCCGTGTAACCCTCGATCTGCCAGTAGCGCGATGAGTCCGGCGTATGTATCTCGTCGATGAGGACGAGTTCGCCGCTCTCATCGGTGCCGAACTCGTATTTCGTGTCCACCAGAATGAGACCGCGTTTCGCGGCGATCTCCTGTCCGCGCGCGAAGAGCGCAAGGGCGGTCTCTTTCACCAGGTCAAAAAGTTCTGCCGTAATGAATCCCTCGGATATCATTTCTGCCGGTGTGAGCGAACGATCGTGCGCGTCTTCCTTGGTGGTCGGATCGAATATCGCCTTCGGCAGCTTCTCGTTCTTCTTCATGCCATCGGGCAGGATGAGCCCGCCAAAATCCCTCTTTCCCGCCGAATAACGCGTCCAGATAGAGGTGTCGGTGACGCCGGTAAGGTACCCGCGCATCACCGCTTCGACCGGCACCATTGTATATTTTCGTGCGACGGTCACATTGGGATCGGGCGTTTCGAGCACATGATTCGGAACAATATCTTTTGTTTGGTCGAACCACCACGCGCTCACCTGATTGAGCACCTGTCCTTTCCACGGTATGTGCGCGATGATGCGATCGAAGGAAGAATGTCTGTCGGTGGTTATCAAAATGAGCTTGTCACCTTGATCGTAGATATCGCGCACCTTGCCCGTCTTTTTCGGGCCCAAAAAATCGAAGTTCGTATCTCTCAGTACTTCAGTCATAAATATACTCACATACCCAAGTATATTGGTATGTTCTACTCTACTTTAAATGATAATTCCTGGCCCGGCTTTTCCGCCCCCCTGCTGATCAGTGTAATGAGGGGTTCCTGGATTATCTCACCTGCGACCTGGGCTTCCATGCCGTATGCCTCTGCTTCTGCCAGTACGGTATCAGGCTCCGAAGTGACCAGCGCCATACCCTGGCCCATGTTCCACGCACGATAGGCGTCGTAGTCCGATATTCCGCCCGTCTTTTGGCAGTAGCGAACGATTTCTCCGGGCTCAAAGAGATTCGTGAGCCGCGCGCCGAGTTTCGATCGACGCAGCACTCGCACCATTTTCTCGGGGACCCCGCCTCCGGTGATGTGCGCAACACCGCGAATATCACAGGTCCCTTCGGTGTCGTATCCACCATGCAGACCGACGACGAACCGTGAGTAAATTGTTGAGGGCGTGAGCGCGAGAAGTCCAAGGGTAGAACCTTCGTGCGGTACCGTATGCCACTCTTCCCCGTGTGCGGTCCTGAATATCTTTCGCACGAGTGACCAACCGTTCGCACGAAAACCTTTCTCACGAAGCATTACAATGGCGTCTCCCGCTTTCATTTCTGTACCGGTGAGTATCTTTTCTTTGCGCGCGACCCAAATGCACGCCGCTCCCCAGTGGAACGGGAAGTCCCCGTATCCCGAGATGAGCGACCCCATTTGCGCGATCTCTCCGTTGATGACGGCAACATTCGCTTCTTTTGCAGCTGCGACATAACCTTCCCCGAGCTGGCGCATGACGGGCAGAAAACGCTCGTCCGTGCCGAGGGTCTTTATGTCGAGGTTCGATCCGACCACGATGGATTCTCCGCCACGAATAAGGGCGTCGTCGCATACCATTGCGAACAGATCGAAAGCGATCGTGTCATATTTCTGCACTCGCTCGGCGATCTCCACTTTGGTTCCCGCCCCATCAAAACCAAGCGACATAAAGGTTCCTTCTGGAAGCTTCGAAATATCGATCATCTTGAGCCCCGCAAAGTCGTCGAACGGCGTGACCACCTCTCCTATTTTTCCTGTGCGATTCTCGAAGGTCTTTTTTGACGCCTCGTACATGATGCGCGAGGCTTCCGCTTCAACGTCCACGTCTACACCGGCGAGCGCATACGCATTGGGGGTCTTCGTGCTCATACCTATTTCTTTTCCTCCAGATACGCCTTATAGCCTTTGGTCTGGAGCTGCTCATTCTTTGCGAGCACGTCCTTTGCTTGTTTCTCCTTGTACGCGGCAACATTCTTGGCGATCGTTTCATCTCCAATTGCAAGTATCTGTGCAGCAAGTACACCCGCGTTCTTCGCCCCATTAAGGCCAACGGTCGCAACGGGG
>JBAYUL010000119.1:0-2544 GCA_041675105.1 Minisyncoccota bacterium | reverse complement strand
GTAGACGAGACCGCGACATATCGCTCTCCGCCGAGCGGAGAGGATATCGTGAGCCACGCATTCGTGACGGGAGAGAGCGTCGAGTACGCCCGGTTGACGCTCATGAACGGGTCAGCATCCGGGCGCGCGAACACGATGTCGAGCGCGGTCAGCCCGCCGCCCTCGGCATACGCGCACGACCACGAGCCGGATGAGAACGCGCAGAAATCACCGATGGTGATATTGTTCCCGAGTGTGTAAACCATGACCGTCGCATCCTGCCCGGACTCGTAGCTGCAGTTCCCCGGCTGAGCGTCGAGCGTGGTCTGATCGTCTACCGGATGACAGACAGACAGCGCCGATGGCGCCGGGTAGGTATCGGCGAAAAGGGTGAATGATCCCGGGGTCGAGAGCTCGAAATGCATGCCGTACCCTGTCGGCAGCATGCTGATAGCGTGCCCGCCAAGGCCGTACGTCGCGGCGGAGCGGAGCGAGAGCGCGACGTCGTACGCCGTATTCGCAAGGATGAGCGTCTTATTAAAAGAACTCTGGCTCGTGAGCACGACAGAAGTAATAGTGACGATGATTGCCAGCACGACCAGGAGCTCGACGAGGGTAAAGCCGCGGACGGCTTTGCTCCCTGCGCTCGTCTCGAACAAATGCATGAGGACATGCGTTTGTTGCTCGTCTCGCTTGGTAGTGAAGCCGCGGACGGCTTCACACCGAACGCTTAGCGCAGGAGCAGAGTCGCGATGAAGATGAAAGGGTTCCATTGGGTGAAGTACGCGAGGAGGAAGCCGGCTGCCAGAAAAGGAGCGAACGGTACCTCAACTCCCATTCTAGAGCCAGCAGGCCTCCTAGCCAACAGCACTATGCCGATAACCGCCCCGATCCAGAACGAGAACATGAAGCCCGAGAGGGCGACCGGTCCGGCGAGAAGTGCGAGGCCAAATGCGAGCGGCGCATCCGCAAAGCCCATAGCGCGACCGCGCGAGAGCACATGCAGCGCCGCAAGCGCGAGCGCGATGAGGAACGCTATAAGAAACGTCATGAGCAAGACATCCGCCCTAGGGGACGCGAAGAAGGCGGACGATGCGCTTGCCGCGATGAACACTCCGAGAAGCGAGGACGGCAGTATCTGATGCATGAGGTCGTACGAGACGAGCGCGAGAAGTGCTGAGAAAGCGAGGAGCGTGAAGAAGAGCGTAGCGGATACCCCGAGCGCGAAGTACGCGAGCACGAAAAGGCTCCCGAGGATAAACTCTGAAATCGGCGCTGCGTAGGAAAGTCTGGCGTGGCAGCAATGGGAGCGCCCTCCAGAAGCAACGTAGGAGACGATGGGTAGGAGCGAGAGCGACTTGAGCTCGGCGCCGCAAGCGTCGCAGCGCGAGCGCCCAGTAAGGAAGCTCTGCCCCGTATGGAGGCGCACGACGATCACCCCGACGAAGCTCGCAATGATTGCTCCTAATAGGAATAGCGAGGTAGCGATCAGTGCAGTCATATGACACTCAGTATACCTCGGGCACCCGCGCTACGGCGCGGATATGACGAAATAAGCTCCGCCTGGGCGGAGCTTATTTCGTCAAGAATCGTTACGAACTGGCTAGCACTCAGTAGCAGTGGCAGTGAGAGCCGCGGCGGTCGTCGTCCCCGCGCCCGTGCTGTCCACGCAGTAGAACGTGCCTGATGTCGAGACAAGCTCGGCTGATACTGCGTAGGCGGTACCATTTGCGGCGACGTTACATACGACTGAGCCTGTCGTGCCGTTTGCAGCGTCAGCTGCCTGCACTTGTCGTGAGACGGTCGTATCGGCAAAGACGTTGTCGAGTGCCGTACAGCTACTCTCTACCGTCCCGTTCGTGCCGTAATTGTTGTTGGTCGTGTAGTAGATCTGAGCCTGGGTGCGGACACCGGCGAGGTCAGACTGGATAGCTGCATCGCTTCCCTTCGAGCGTGCCGTGTTCAGAGACGCGAGCACGACTGACGAGAGGATACCGATGATAGCGATGACGACGAGCAACTCGATGAGGGTAAATCCAGAGGAAGTGCGGTTCATGATGGTAGAGGACTACGAACGACTAGCTCGCTGGGCAGACTGTGGCACCCGCGACAAGATTCGTCGTCCTTGAGCCGCCGAAGCCGGTCGAGTCGACACACCAGTAGGTCGTAGCTGAGGATGAGAGCGGTGAAGAGATTGCATAAGCGGTGCCTGTATTCCCACACACCATGGTGCCAGTACCGTTCGCGGCATCTGCGCCAGTAATCGCCTTAGTGATTGTCGCATCGACGAAGAGGCTGCTTGCTGCAGTACAGGTCGAGCCCGTGGTGCCGTAAGAGTTATTGCCCGTACCGCCGTAGTAAATCTCGGCCTGAGTCTGGATGGTCGAGAGGTCAGACTGGATAGCGGCGTCATTGCCCTTGCTGCGTGCAGTGTTGAGCGACGCGAGCACGACTGACGAGAGGATACCGATGATAGCGATGACGACGAGCAATTCGATGAGGGTGAAGCCGTGTGAACGATTCTTGGACATAATATATTGTATGCGGTTAATAGCTAAATTGTAC
>JBAYUL010000118.1:0-2559 GCA_041675105.1 Minisyncoccota bacterium | reverse complement strand
TGGCTCGCGCTCGACGGAAAGAAAGCGCTCGTGCCGCTCGCTCGGATCTCGGCCGTGCAATTCACGGTCGACGTCACGCTCGACGACGCCATGCCGAAGCTCAACCGACTGCTTGCGGAATGCGACAGGTTCCTGTCGGACTATCCGCAGGATGCGGTGTGGCGCGAATATATTCGTTCGTCGTCGGCCGGCTACCGCTCAGATCGGTACGGTGGACCTCGCGAATTCACTTCGCTCGGCCACTACTGTGACGAGCTCGCACGTCACGCGGCGGTACGAGGGACATCGCTCGTGCCGTTCAGTGAGGCTGCCATCGAATCGAACGCGGAGATAACGCTCTTCATCCGTTCGGTGTGGTGGTATTTCCGTCTCAGGCGGTATGGGTACAATCTCTGCATCGAAGTGCGTCCCCTGCCGCGCCGCCGTGATGAGATGTTGCAGTCGCAGCTCGACATGGTCCTCGACATCGTGAAGTAGTTAAAGGGGAGCGTTCGCGCTCCCCTCCTTTCATAGCAGGCTTATCGAGCGTTCGAAGAAGGATTATGATTAACTATTCAGATATGTACCTATTCGCATACGGGTCTCTTATGAATCCACGGAGTCTGGCAAAGACGTTGCCGGGCGAACGGATAACGCGACGTGCAGTGCTCAAAGGGTATCAGCGTAAAATGAATTTTACCTACGAGGGCTATGCATACCTGAATATCGTGCCAAACCCGGATGCGAGCGTAAGCGGTGTCCTCATAGAATTGACCCTCGAAGAACTCGCCTTGTTCTCCTCCCGCGAAGAGGGCTACGTTGCGACCGCCGTAGGGAAATATATTGATGGCGCTCTGGGAGACGTTGTGGCATTCATCGCTCCTGATATCGAATGTTCGTTCAAAGTGCCGCGCAGCTATCTTAATACATGCACGGCGGGAATGACCGTATCCGATCGCGAGACGTGGCTCAAAGAAACGGTCATGGGCGAGATCGAAGAAGATGCGGAGGCTCCGCTCTACATATTCGCCAGTCAGGAGTAATGCCCGTTCCCGATAAGAAACGGTTCCATAAAAATGTAAGTCGTGCGCTCTCACGCACGACTCGTTGTTCTCCTTCATGTCGTCTCGTTGACCAGCTCGGGAATGTCCATGAGCCGCGTCACCGTGGCGGTCGGTTCGTCGTCGGGCATCTGCGGTTCGTCCGAGGCGAACGCGCCTCGCTTGAAGCGGATCGTTATCGCTCCGCACTGATTGCCCGCGCGGATCTCCTCATAGAGGTAGTCGCCGATCACGTACGTGTGCCCGGCCTGTGCGCCATAAGATCGCATCAAGTCCCCGAAGAGCGTTTTGTCCTTCGCGTCGACGAATCTGATCTCGTCGAACAAGCGCACGACGCCAAGACGCGTCAGGGTCTCGTAGCGACTCGGTTCACCCGGCCTATCGTTCTTCGACACGAGGACGAGTCGCGCGCCCTTGCGGGCGAGCGCTCCGAGCATGTGCCGCGCGCCCTCCATAAGCTCCCGCGTGTCGGGGTCGAAGATAGTCCTGTTGAAATCGATAATGACCAGCATCGTTCCCTCCGGAATATTGACTGCTCGTGGTTCTGCCTGAAACACTATTCCACGGTGACCGACTTCGCAAGGTTGCGCGGGCGGTCGACGTTGAGGCCCTTTTCTTTGGCAAAATAGTATGCAAAAAGCTGGAGCGGTACCACGCTCAGAACTGCCGAGAGCATCTCCATCGTCGCAGGCACATAGAGCACATCGTCGGCCAGCTTCGAGATCTCGGCGTCCCCCTCCGTCGCGAGCGCAATGACGGGACCTTTGCGCGCTTTGATCTCCTGGATATTCGAGAGCATCTTTTCGTAGACGCTATCGCGTGGCGCGAGTGCGAATGTCGGGAACTTCTCGTCGATCATCGCGAGCGGCCCGTGCTTCATCTCGCCCGCGCCACATCCCTCGGCATGGATGTACGAGACCTCCTTGAGCTTGAGCGCGCCTTCGAATGCGACCGGATAATTATATTTGCGTCCAATGTAGAGGACGTCGCGCGCGCCCGCGTATTTCTTTGCGAGCGCTTCGATGGCGTCCTTTGTATCGAGGATCTTGTGTATCTTTCCGGGCAGCGCGCGCAGCTCTTTGCCGATCTCCATACCGCGCTCGGCGGTCATACCGCGCTGCCGACCGAGGAATATCGTGAGGAGCGCAAGCGCTGTCAGCTGAGAGACGAGTGCTTTGGTCGATGCGACGCCGATCTCCGGCCCTGCGTGATTGTAGACGCCCGCGTCGGTCTCGCGCGCGATGGTGGATCCCACGGTGTTCACGATACCGAGCGTGAGCGCGCCCTTGCGCTTGCCCTCGCGTATAGCCTCAAGCGTATCGGCGGTCTCGCCTGATTGTGATATCGCGAGTAGTATCGTCTTTTGATTGAGTACCGGCTGCCGGTATCGGAATTCGCTTCCGAGTTCCACTTCGACCGGCATACCGGCGAATTCTTCGATCATATATTCGCCCGCGAGTCCGGCATAGTACGCCGTACCACAACCGACGATGATGACGCGTTCAATTTCGGCGATCTT
>JBAYUL010000117.1:0-2598 GCA_041675105.1 Minisyncoccota bacterium | reverse complement strand
TCGAAAAGCCGGAGTTGCCGAATATCTGCGGCGTGCTCTACCGAGCGAAGATGACCATGGGGCTTGGTAAAGCGTTTGATGAGAAGAGCGGCAAGGGCTCCATCTCCCGAGATGTTCATACCGCAGGAACGTCTTTGTGGCACGCGAAGCACTTCTCGCAATCAGCATGCAATCACGCGTCAGCGCTGATTGATCTTTTTGGACATCGCGGAATCATCGCCCACAGAGTCCCATCAAACCTTCCTCCCGGCGTGATTCGGTTCGTTCAAAAGGAGTTCTCCCCAATTGTTGAAGCATTCATCGCCGAGCATAACCTCGATCCAGCTCTCGCCTTCGCTCCGGGCCGACGTCAATTCGTCAAACAAGTGAGCGATCAGTTAATCGCGGAGGATAACTTCAAGAAGACGATGGACGAGTACGTTACGGAGCGGCGGAAGGTTTGGAACGAACGCAAAGCGGATGCCACAAAGGTTGCGCTCGCAGCGGCGCAGTCTCAACTGACGGAGCGATCAGAGAACGGAAGCGATAAGTTTTCTCAGCCAGTTACCTGCCCTGTTTGCGGCCAGACTGCGATTCTGATCTGCGAACTTGATGGTGAGTATATGGACGGCGAGGCGGTGACCACTGGAGCTTTTGTAGTGGGTATGAAGTGCCACTACTGTGACTCCGATGTCAGCGGCTACGAGAAGATCGACTACCTGAAACTAGATGAATTGCTCTATTCAACCATGACGTGAGTAGAAATTGCATCACTGATGCTTCCAGCACCGCTTCGGTTTTTTCCCGGTGAGAATCGCCGAGATCGGGCATCCGGGGAAGTCGCACGTCGGCAGCTTCTTCACTTTCGGCACCGGCTGTTTCGCTTCTCTTGATGCCGTGTACGAGTGCTTGCCGTTGCAGGTCATGCACGTGCATTCGTGCAGCGTCACGTCGAAGATCTTGTCCGGGGCTGAACCTTTTGTCGGATTGTGGTTTCCGCAGAGTTCACCGCTGTCCCACGTCGCGGAATGCCCGCAGTACACGCACTCGTTCCCGTCGCGTTCGACGATGATCTTGTGCCAGACGCGCATGTACTTGTCCCGCTTGTAGTCCGACAGCAGAGGGATGCAGTTGCGGCAAACAAGGGACGTACCGGCGTCCTCGCCGCATTCGGCACAGGAGAACTGCATCATGCCGGAACGTCGGTATGCTCTTCCTTCGGGGACAGGAAGATCAGGTTTTCGATAACGATCTCCGTGCGGAAGAATTTGTTCTGCCCGTCTGGAGCTTCCCAGCTTCGCGTCTTGAGGTATCCCTCGACATATAGAGGCTTACCGGAGCGGACGTTCTGACCGCAGAATTCAGCGAGCTGCCCCCATGCGACGATGTTGTGGAACTCAGGGAGAGATTTCTTTTCGCCGTTCTGCTCTTTCCAAATGCGGTTCGTGGCGAGACCGAACGTCGCAATCGACTGTCCATTCGGCGTGATCTTTACTTCGGCATCGCGGGTGACGTTGCCGATGAGCGTGACTTTATTGACGGAGCGCATGAAGGGAGGGGAACATTCAAAATCGCGTACCGGATCGCAGCCGCATCCGCGTCGGTACCGAGGGAACGCTTAATCTCTTCAATGCGATCGTCCTCAGGAGTGCCGAGATAGATGGAGGTTTTGCGGCGGGACACGGGCACACTCTACATCAGGTAGGGCAAAGCGCAACCTATTTTGCCTTGCGCCGTGGGGCATTGTGCCCTACAGTCTCTTTCGCATGACGACAACAGACCAGAACTGGCGACAGAACCACATCTCCCGCCGCAGGGCTGAGGGAAAGATGTGCTGCAAAGGCGACTGCACACGAGACATCGAGCAGTCACGGATTGACTACGCCAAGCGGAAGGGCTTCAGGCCTCCGCGATATTGTTATCTCTGTTCCCGCGAATCATGACCCCTCTTCGCTTTAGAGCTTGGCATACAGCAGAAAAGAAACTTGGCTGGGTGACCGGTCTGTCGTTTGCGGCCAACGGCATTCTAATGGTCGGCGTTAAGTGGAATGACGGCAGTATTGGAATGTACTCGCCGGATGAAGTGATCCTCATGCAATCCACTGGCCTGAAGGATAAGAACGGGGTGGAGATATTTGAGGGGGATGTTATCCAAGACGGCGATGAACTCACTAACTATGAGGTTCTGTGGGAAGACGACTGTGCGTGCTTTGGAGGGTGGAACAAGGACGGATGGATCGGAATGCCCGATTTGATGCAATGCGAAGTCATCGGCAACATCTACCAGAATCCCGAACTTCTGAAGCCGGCCGAGAGCGGAAACTGAGCGCGACTCTTTCACAGCATCGGTCGAGTGTCCGCTGCTGCCGCGTCCCATTGGGTCGACCGAAGTGCAGTCGTGCGGGGGTTACGCACGTTAAACCTGGAACAGCACCCTTCATCTGTTCGGGGAAATCAGTACCTTTGCAGGAAAGCCGACTGTATGGCAAATCCTGTCGGCAGCCGCGGGCACTCACGCAAAACGCTCCTTTGGTCCATCCCGGTGGCCCATCTGAGCCTTGCGCGAATACGTAAAGTTTGCTATACTTTATGTATACTTCTTTCCAACACAAACAGTAT
>JBAYUL010000116.1:0-2627 GCA_041675105.1 Minisyncoccota bacterium | reverse complement strand
TAGATTGTTCGCCTCGGTACCACCCGAGGTGAAGACGATCTCACGCGTCTTCACTCCAAAAAGACGTGCGATGTGCTCGCGCGACGCTTCAAGAGAGCGCAATGCCACCACACCCTCTCGGTGAAGCGCGCCTGGATTCCCCACGGCCGCCGAGGCTGCCACAACAGCGCCGGTCGCTTCGGGATCGACGGGCGTCGCTCCCGCATAATCCAAATAGATCCGCGATCCACCGAAGAGCTTCATGACAGTAGTGTAGCCGAAATCATGCCTGCGGGGTATACTCTGCCCGACACATCCATTTGGATTGTATGAACTCTCGCTATGAAGAAAGAACAAACGAACTCAATAGAACGTCCACCCATCGTTGTAGTCATGGGTCATGTCGACCACGGGAAATCGACGCTTCTTGATTTCATTCGCAAATCGAATATTGTCGCCGGCGAAGCGGGCGGCATCACGCAACACGTCGCCGCCTATGAGGTAGAGCGCGTCAAGAAGGGCATTACAAAGCGCATTACCTTTATCGATACTCCGGGTCACGCGGCATTTTCCGCGATCCGGGCACGCGGAGCGAACGTTGCCGATATCGCGATACTCGTGGTTGCCGCGGACGATGGCGTGAAGGCGCAGACGCTGGAAGCCCTCTCCCAGATCCGCGATGCCAAGATCCCCTTCATCGTTGCGATCAACAAGATCGACAAACCGAACGCCGATATCAATCGCACACAGGCGTCTCTCATGGAGCAGAACGTATTCCTCGAAACGCTCGGTGGCGATGTGCCGTGGGCGGCCATCTCTGCCAAAGCGGGAACTGGCGTTGAGGAACTCCTTGATCTCATTCTGCTCGTTGCCGAGATACACGAATTCAAAGCGGACTCCGCGCAAACGGCGGAAGGCTACGTAGTGGAAGCCCACCGCGATCAAAAGCGCGGTATCGCGGCGACTCTCATTATTACCAAGGGCACACTCCGAAGCGGCATGGCCATCACCGCGGGGGAAGCTGTCGCGCCGGTACGCATTATGGAAGATCACAAGGGAGTGACGTTGCGCGAAGCCACATTCTCCACACCGGTCACGCTCGTCGGCTTCGACGAGCTGCCGTCGGTCGGTGAGACATTCCACACCTATAACAACAAGCGCGAGGCCGAGGCCGCGCGGGAGGCCGCGCGAAGCGCACAGATCAAATCCCCTGCCGCAGCAAACGCCCCCGCATCCAACCGATTCTTTATGCCGGTGATCGTCCGCGCGGATACGACCGGCTCGCTTGAAGCGATCGTACAAGAAGTCGCCAAGCTGGGAGACGAGTTCGCCGGAGTGCAGATCGTGCAGTCGGGGGTCGGCAATATTTCCGAGAACGATATAAAGAACGCTGTGGGTTCATCGGTGCCCGCAACGGTCATCGGCTTTCACGTTGCCATCGAGCGGCAGGCAGAAGCCCTCGCACTCCAACATGGCGTACGAACCGAACTATTCACTATCATCTATAAGCTGACCGAGCGGCTCGAGGAACTTCTCAAAGAAACGACGCCTAAGCGCACCGTGGAAGAAGTGGTGGGCCGAGCAAAGATCATCCGAGTATTCTCGAGCCGCAAGGGTGAGCACGTGGTGGGCGGCTCGGTGAGCGAAGGATACCTGCAGAAGAAGGCGATGTTCCGCATCGTACGACGCACCATCGCGATCGGCACGGGCAAGATCATGAATATGCAAGCAAATAAGGTGGACACCGATAAGGTGGAGAAGGGTTCCGAATTTGGCGCTCAACTGGATACGCAATTTGTACCGGCGATCGGAGACGTGCTCGAGTGCTATACCAGCGTCATAAAATAGTATGGCCTCACGCCGACAGATACAGGTCGCTGAAACGCTCGCGCATCTTGCGGCGGATTTCTTCGCACGCGAGTCCAATGGCCAATCGCTCGTGACCGTCACCCATGCCGACGTATCCCCCGACCTCAAGAACGTGATGATCTATTTCACCGTGATGCCGGAGAAATTCCAGAACAATGCGCTTCAATTCGCGAAGCGCAATCGCACGGAGTTCCGCGACTACGTGAAGACGCACGCCTCGATGAAATTCTTACCCACGTTCGATTTTGAGATCGACCTCGGCGAACTCAACCGCCAGCGTATCGACGAACTCACTCGAACATAAAAGGGCGCCCGGCAGTGCCGGGCGCATTTGTGAGCATCATTCGCTATCGCGTTTCTTTTTCCACCCGCTTACGATAATCACCGAACATGGCTGACTTACCTTTCGCCGTGCGCGGCTTCTCGGCTTCTTGTCTGGCAACCTCTGCGCAGTACGTCTCCTTCGTGATTCTATCTTTGTACTGCACAGCGACGCGTCTTCCAACCGACTGACCGTTAGCGGTCGGATAATAAAAGACATCGCGAGTAAGCCGTTTCTTATTCAGAGAGGTGCGCATATCGTGCAGATAGATCAACGGCTCTTTCGTCCCCTCGAGATCGTGTCTACTCGGATCGGACGAATGCATTTGCCTGCTTCGCCGATAGAACAGATTCTGCAGCTCGCGATCCGTCTGCATGCTCTTTATCTGCAGTTCAGTAATGAGCTCCATTCCGTTCAAGATACGCAGTACTTTGTCAACCGTCGTCCGATAATATTT
>JBAYUL010000115.1:0-2677 GCA_041675105.1 Minisyncoccota bacterium | reverse complement strand
GCCGTGACCTACATTGGTGTTCAAACGATCCATGTGCCGTATCTTGAAGCGCGCGCAGCCGCGGCACTCATCGCCGCAGTGGTGAGCTACATCGGCGACTCTCTCTTCACCTTTCAGGTCGAGCCATTCGAATAATGTGCCCTGTGAGATAGTCTTCTCCGATGCTGTACTCTTCGTGTAGCGACGGCCTCTCGTGAGGCGTGATATTCTGTCCTTATGAAAAAAGAAACGAAACACAGCGTGGTTTTTTGGTGCTCGCTCATGACTGCGCTCGTCGCGCTTATCGCGGCAGCCGTTATTGTTGCCTTTCAACTCTATGTGCGCTGGAAAGTGAACCAAAACTTCACGTTCCTCGGCGGCTTCGAGCTTGAGGCGCTGACGATCATGGGAGCAGGCCTTCTCGCCGCACTCTATCTGAAGCGCGAGCAATAAGGGTTCCAGACTCAAAAATGAAATGGCCGCCCTCTGGGGCGGCCATTTCGTGTATCTATCGGAGGTTCATTCAACGCCGGTGATCTTGCTGATCTCGGCGATATCTTCCGCCGGATCGAACTCATGCGCACCTGTCTCTTTGTCAGCTGCGGTCTGGCGCCCGCTGCCGGTACGTCGCGTGCTACCGCGGTAATTCAACAGATAACGCTTGGGATCTTGGTCGAGGTCGAGGAAATGGTCGGTCGCTTCCTTGAGCTTGCCCGACGTGGAGCGTCCGAAGGACACGACTTCCACCTGGCAGCCACCATGGGTGCGCAAGTACTCAACGAGCGGAATGAAATCGCCGTCGCCGGTGAAAAGGATCACGGTGTCGAGCTTCGGAGCCATCGTGATGGCGTCGACCGCCATACCGACATCCCAGTCGGCCTTTTTTGCTCCGCCAAAGAATATTTGGAGGTCTTTGGTTCGCGTTTCGATGCCGATCTTGGCGAGCGCCTCAAAAAATCCCTTTTCTTCGCCGCTTTCCGTGGTGACCACGTAGGCGCGCGCACGAATAAGGCGACGTCCTGCGACAGCGTCCTTGAGAAGGTTACCGAAATTGACTCGCGCGTGGTAAAGATTCTTCGCACTGTGGTAAAGATTCTGCGTATCAATGAAAACGCCAACGCGCTGTTCAGGGTGCTTAATAATAGCCATACAAAAAATGTGTTACGCAGGCATATGCGCCTGCTGTCGTTATAAATATGCTCTGTGAAGCGGGGGTGAGCGAGAAAAAACCCCTTCTTGCTACTTCTTCAGACCGAGTTTTTTGACCAAGGTGCCGTAGGCGCGCTTGTTCGTGCCCTCGAGGTACTTCAAATGCTTGCGGCGGTCGGCGACGAGACCCAAAAGTCCGCGACGCGAATGCTTATCCTTATTGTTCTTGTTCAAATGGGCCGACAATTCCTCGATACGACGCGTCAAAAGAGCCACCTGCACCTCCGGAGAGCCAGTGTCCGTGTCGTGTCGGCGTGTCTTTGCCACCTCGTTCTGCTTCTTTCGCTTCGTGAGCATGGTCAAATCGTAGCATATTACCTAGCTTTTTGCAAGATACACCCCGGATGGGGTCGTTTTGATGAAGTTGAGCCAAACTAAAAGAGCCGTTCCATGGAACGGCTCTTTTATGGCTTAGAAACTGGAGTTATTGTGTCGCTGTGGATGTTGCGGCCGTTACCTTGACGAGCTTCACGTCGAAGACGATCGTCGAGTTCGCCGGGATGATGACCTTGCCGTTCGCGTCTTTGACCTCTTGGGCACCGTATCCGAGCGCAGCAGGGATAGCAAGGAGGCGTTCACCGCCCTCTTTCATGCCGTTGACGCCTATCTGGAAGCCTGCGATGAGGCCCTGAGCGCCAAGGACGAACGTCAAAGGCTGGTTGCCGTGGGCTGCAGAACTGTCGAAGACCGTGCCGTCAGAGAGCTGGCCCACATACAAGACCGAAACAGTGTCGCCGGGCTTAGCAGCCGCGCCGGTGCCAACAGTGACTTCCTGCGCCTGCACTTGCGTCGAACTTGCCGCCGTAGAGTCTCCCTGCTGAGCCGTGGTCGTCGCCGTCTGTGTGGCGGGCGCGCCCGCCGTTGATGTATAAATGAAATAGCCGCCGATAATAACTACGAGTAAAACAACGATCCAGATCACAATGTTTTTTACATTCATAGGCGAATGATACCATGCACGCTCTTTGTGCAAGTCACATTTATCCACTGTTTTGATAGAGTGTGGATATGGAGTATCCCAAGGGCACTGCGGTTTCCCACCACTCGAGCACTCAGGATGTACATCGAGAACCCCTCGCATCACAGATACGCCCCACAACACTCGACGAATTCGTGGGGCAAGAGCATCTGACCGGTACGGGGAAACCACTTCGTGTTGCGATAGAAAAGAAAGAACTCTTCCCCTTCGTTCTATGGGGTCCGCCGGGATCGGGGAAAACGACGCTCGCACGCATTTACGCGAATGCGGTCGAAGCGGAATTTCATGAACTCTCCGCGGTCGAAGCCGGAAAAGATGACATAAAAAAAGTGATCCCAAAACGAGGCACGCTCGGTTTCGGGAAGCCGGTCATTCTCTTCGTCGACGAGATCCATCGTTTCAATAAAGCACAGCAGGACTTCCTCCTTCCCTTCGTCGAGCGCGGCGACATCACGCTCATCGGCGCGACCACCGAAAATCCGTCGTTCGAAATAATTTCGCCGCTGCTTT
>JBAYUL010000114.1:0-2690 GCA_041675105.1 Minisyncoccota bacterium | reverse complement strand
CTGTCGGGGCCGCTGGTCTTCTGGCGTTCGTTCTGACCTCTCCCCGTCAATCGGGAGCAGAGGGTTTGATGGGCGACATGCAGTGCATAGGTTTGCAATGTCCATGCGGTATGGGGCCCGGACCGAACGGCCCGTGCAGTGGGGCTGGGGCCGGAAAGATCGGCTGTACGTGTATGGACGTCACGAGCGGGTTCCCGACCACAGGTACATGCGTTTCAGCGATCCCTCCGAAATGCAAAGCGACAGCAACCAGCGGCCCCAACGGCTTCGGTCTCGACATCCTCAAGCAGATGCTCGGAGGGCTTATGCAACAGCTTATGAAGGGAGGCTCGGGCGGCGGTGGCGGTGGTGACTCGGGCGGCGGCGGAGCGCCGGGGACAAATCCGGGCTGTACTCAGTACTACCAAGTGAGCACCCCGACGAGTGATCCGTGCGCGTACTATGTGCCGTCGATATCGTCGACGCTCACAGATTCGAACAGCACTTCGAATCTGACGAACCTTTTGAACTCGTTCAACGCGACCGACACGAACAGCAACACGAACAGTAATATCGATCTGTATAAGACACCCACATCCACCGCGAGCTCGACCGTGTCGCTGGTATCCACTACCACGAGGTCGGGTACCACAACCATCATAAATCTCTTTGCGGGCCTGCGGGGCGATATCCAGGTGGGGCAGGATACTGCGACCGTTCTCGCGGGCAACCGCAGTTTGAGCACCAATTCCGAAGTTTCCGGCTTCTACGGCCGGAGTGGATTCAACGTGCAGTCACAGAACGTGACCACGCAGCTTTGCCAGGCACGCCCATGGGCGAGCAATTTCCTTTCGACGATCACCCCGTCCGCGTTCTTCGACGGACTGTGCGCGCTGCGCGGCTACAAAGCCGGTGCCCCCGTCCCGGCACCGCAAACGGTTGCGCCCGTTAAGACGCCGCCAAAGGCCGCCGCCACGTCGACGGGTCCGGTCCTCCCACCGGAAGTCGATATCTGGGCCGTTCCGGCTACCGTCACACTTGGCTCGCGGACGTCCATATTCTGGAGCTCGCAGGGTGTCGATAAATGTACCGAAACATCTCCCGACGGCAGCTTCTCGCAAAGCATTCCTGCAGGCAACGCGTCTACCGTCGCGCTCTATGGGGCGACGACCTTCACGATCACGTGCTTCGCACCCGATGGCTCCGCCGTAAGCAAGAAAGTGACGGTAAATCTGTCCCGATAGGGAGCGATATCGTATATACAGTAGGGCGCTTTGCGCTTCCGCGCATGTGATATTATTTATTGACATGAATACTTCTTTGCGGCAAGGTTTTTTCTTTACTGTTATTCTAATAACGTGTGCGCTCGCTCTTTTTTTGATGCCAATGCGTGCCTCCGCAATGAATGCCGCGGCGAACGCGATGTGCAATCCTGTGATCCCTACGTGCAAGTGTGGGGAAGTAAAGACCAGCAAAGGTTGTGTATATAAGGGCATAGGCGCCAATAAATTTATGTGCCCTCCCAGCCCCGAGGTCTGCCAAGACGTTACCGCAGGGAAAGTAACACTCGGCACGTGCGTTGCACCGAACAAGTGTGAGGCAAAAAGCACCAGCGGAGCCGACGGATTCGGTCTCGACCTGGTCAAGCAGATGCTCGGTGGTCTTATGCAGAAGCTCATGTCGCCACCGCCCTCTAGTCCGCCTCCAAGCGGCGGCGGGTCGCCTACCGGCACGGGCGCAGATAACAGAGGATGTGCGCAGTACTACCAAGTGAGCACCCCGACGAGTGATCCGTGCGCGTACTATGTGCCATCGGTCTCGTCGACCCTCAATGGCTCAAGTACCGGGAGTATTTCGGACCAGCTTCTTGATGTGCTTGGCGGCACAAAGAGCACCGATACGAATACCAATGTCGACACGAACACCAACGTGAGCGACACTCTCGGCACCGGCGTGACCGATACGACAAAGACGGAGACCGCGGCGACCACGACGGTAGTAGTGAATGCTACGACAACGCCGTTGCAGATCGCAACGACCACGGTCGTGAACCTTTTGCCGGGCGTGCGCGGCGATATCCAGGTGCTCAACAACGGCGCGACCATTCTCGTGGGAAATCGTGACACCAACACCAATTCAGAGGTCGCCGGATTTTACGGATCGAACACCTTCAGCGGTCAGCCGCAGACGGTGATCGGGCAGCTCTGCCAGACGCGTCCGTGGGCCAGCAATTTCCTTTCGAGCATCATTCCGCCGACATTCTTCGACGGATTGTGCTCGCTGCGAGGATACAAGGTAGGTACGCCGGTAGTCGTTCAGCCGAATGTCACCATCGTGCAGACCGCCGCGAAGCCCGTGCAACCGAAGCCCGTCGCGACCAGTACGGCAACAAGCCTTCCGGCCAAGGTGGATATTTGGGCGGTACCGGCGACCGTTCCGCTCGGCTCGCGCACCTCGGTGTTCTGGAATAGTCAGGGCGTGACGAGCTGCACCGTCACCTCACCGGATGGGAGTTTCTCGCAGAGCAGTTTGTCGGGGGCCGCTTCTACGGTCGCGCTGACCGGTGCGACGACTTTCACGATCTCGTGCCTCACGCCCGACGGTTCTCACGTGACCGATTACATGACCGTGAATCTCTCGATCTAGTCGCGACCTAATTCTCAACAGGACTGTTTTTGCGGAAAAAATACGCTACAGCGCACGTGGCGGCT
>JBAYUL010000113.1:0-2704 GCA_041675105.1 Minisyncoccota bacterium | reverse complement strand
CTCCCGTGAATGAGAGCGTAAAGCCGATTTCGAGGAACTTCTTGGCCGTATCCCAGCCTCCTGCAAAGAAGTGCACATCGCCACGCACTTTGGCATGCGTTTTGATGATCTCAAGCGCATCGTCGTATGCGTTGCCTACTTCGCCAAGACTTCGAAGGCCGGGCCTGATATGGAGCATGAGTGGCTTATTAAGCGTATTCGCGAGCTCAATTTGTTCGATGAATGTCTTCTTTTGCACCTCTTTGATCTCGCCTTCGAGACGGAAGTAATCGAGTCCACACTCACCGACCGCGATAACACGCGAACTTCGTCCAAGTTCTTCGTACGCGGCCATATCAAACACCTCTCCTCTTGATACAAAACCTTCCTTGCCCTCCGTAGCCTCGGCGAAGGAGGGGCCAAGCTCCTTTTCATCATGATACGACTTCGACGTATGTATCGGATGGAGCCCGATGGTCGCATATACGTTGTCGTATTTTTCTGCGAGCGCCACGGCAGACTTCGACGTGTCGAACTGGGTTCCGACCACATTCATCCCGACTCCTGCCTTTTTCGACCGTACAATGGTTTCTTCTCGATCGTCGTTGTATGCGACAAAATTAACGTGCGTATGTGCATCGAAATATTTCATGCTTTATAGGTCGTGACCCGGCGTTGGCACCACGTGTGCTTCGGTCCAGAGAGAGCGAACCTCCGCCGCAATGCCATATCCCGAAAGGGTCTGTGACAGATCCGCTGCGGGTACGCACAATATGCGAGGCTTTCGGGTGTCGGCTTCAGGCAAAAACTGTTGCCACGTCGGATCAATGATCCATTGTTCGCTTCCAATCACTACACGGATGAATTGGTGGGTCCCAATACCTTGTCTTTCATACCTCATTAATTGAACATCTCCACCATATATCGCGTAGAGCTTGTTTGCGACTATCTCGCTAATGTCCTCGCACACTCCCGAGCGATATACCTCCGTCATCGGAATATCTCTTGCGACAGAGATCCTCCGATAAGCGCTCGCAGCAATATCCTCCACCGTTTTGGCGAGAATATCCTTGAGCGAAGGTTCCGGGGTACGTTCTGACATATCTATTCTTTACGTGGAAAAAGGGTGGGCGGCTTTCTATTCGCAAGGATGGTCTCTTTTATTTTAGCATTGGTGTCCGGCATGAACGGACTGAGCATCCGGACGATGGCGTAGAGCTCGGCAGCGAGCTCCGCGATGAGCGCTACGCCCTTCTCTTTGTCCGTCTTGATCAGTTTGAACGGCTCCGTTTCGCTTATCTTCTGATCGAGCGCCTGTATTCCGCTCCACACATAATCCAACGCTTTGTGATATTCGAACTTCTCGAGCGCCTGCGTATAGGCCTCGGGAAATCCGACAGGCTCGGGCCGTGCGATAGGCTTCGGTAAATTCGCCTCGGCGAGCGTCATGATACGCGCCGTTACATTCCCGAGCCCGTTGGCGAGGTCGGCATTATACGATTCCTTGAATTTTTCCATCGTGAAATCACTGTCCTCAAAAGGATGAATGTGCCTCAAAAGGAAGTACCGGAGCGCATCGGTACCGTATTCGGCCGCGACAGAGAGTGGATCGATGACATTGCCGATACTTTTTGACATCTTTTGGCCGCCACTCGTGATAAAACCGTGATATACCACCCGGTCGGTATTTCTGAGACCCCCCGACATGAGCATCGCCTGCCACATGACGGACTGGAAACGCACCTGGTCCTTGCCTGCGAGCTGCAGCGTTTCGCCATTTACCCAAAACTTCTCAAACAGACACTCGTCGGGCTTGCCCTGCGTAGCTTTAGCGGAGCAGGGCCAGCCAAGGGTCGAGATGTAATTCGTGAGCGCGTCGAACCATACATACATGACCTGTGTATCATCGCCGGGCACCGGAATGCCCCAATCCATACGTGACTTTTCTCTTGAGATGCTGAAGTCCTCAAGTCCCTGCTTCACGAAATTGAGTGCTTCTTCCCTGCGCCACTCCGGCACGATCACACCTGTTTGGGAGAGATACGCCAGCAATTTGTCCTGATACGCGCTGAGTCTGAAAAAATAGTTCTCTTCTTCCACCTCCTGCGGTTCCATTGTCGGGTGGTTCGGACATTTGCCGTTCACGAGGTCGCTCTCTTTCACGAACGCCTCGTCGCCGACACAATAGAGGCCTTTGTATTTCTTTTTGTAGATATCCCCCTTCGCCTCGCACCGTTTCCAAAGCGCTTGCGCCGCTGTGATGTGGTGCGGATCCGTCGTGCGAATGAACGCGTCGTACGACAGGTCAAGCGCGCCGCGTAGCTTTGCGAACTCGCCCGCGTAGTGGTCAACGTATTTTTGCACTTCCTGCCCCTCTTCCGCCGCTTTCTGTGCGATCTTCTGCCCGTGCTCGTCCGTGCCTGTATTGAAGAACACCTCGTCTCCCGTGAGACGGCGGTACCGAGCGAGCGCGTCGGCCTGGACCATTTCAAGTGCGAATCCGATGTGCGGGTCCGCGTTCACATACGGAAGCGTGCTTGTCAGGTACAGCGGTTTCGCCATACGTTATGCGTCGCGGTCGGGAAGATTTCCCGCTTCGATATCGCGGACAAATTCCTGCAATGTGGCGACCACCGGGACCGACAAAATGATACCGAGGAACCCCGCGAGCTGCGCACCGATAATGAGCGCAAGTATCACCAAAAGCGGCGGTACGCCGACGACG
>JBAYUL010000112.1:0-2711 GCA_041675105.1 Minisyncoccota bacterium | reverse complement strand
CGTCGCCGCCCAATTCCGGATATGCAGCCTGGTATTTCTCCATGACGATGATCGCACTGCGTACCAACATGCTGTCCTCCGGCCTGTCCGCCGAGATGCCCAGCTTTTGTGCATGCTGCGATGCGCGACGCATGAGCCGTCGCAACACATACCCTCGTTCTGCATTGGAAGGACGTACGCCATCGGCAAGCATGAAGACCGCCGCCCTCATGTGGTCCGCGACGATACGGAACGAGCGCTTCACTGCGCTGTCGCTGTACTGTTTCCCTGAGAAGTGCTCGAGAAGCGCTATAACATCCCAAAATACGTCGGTCAGGAACACATCGGGATTGCCCGACTGCGCGGCGGCCATGCGCTCGAGCCCGCCGCCGAAGTCGACGTTGCGCTTAGGGAGAAGAGCGAACGAGCCGTCCGCCTGTTTCAGATATTGCATGAAGACCGAATTGCATATTTCCATAAAGCGTCCGCAATCGCAGTTGGGATGACATTCGGCACCGTACTTCGCATCGTGCGGTGTGCCGAAGTCATAAAAGATCTCAGAATCCGGCCCGCCGGGTTCTCCCGGCGGCATCGTATCGGGAGTACCTGCGCGGCTCCACCAGTTCTTCTTTGCATCGTAATAGAAGATGCGTCCGCCCCGCATGCCCAAACGGTATCCATCGGCTTCGGAGCCGATGAGCACATCGTTCGCATCGATCCCCTTTTGTTTGAAAAGTGCCTTCCAGAGATCGGCTGATTCGGTATCTTGCGGAAGATGGTTCGCTTTATCTCCGATGAATGCCGTCACGTACAGCCGAGAGGGGTCGATCCGCAATTCATCCGTTAGGAAGGAGAATACCCAGGTGAGCTGCTCTTCCTTAAAATAGTCGCCGAATGACCAGTTGCCAAGCATCTCGAAGAAGGTCGTATGGCGATTGTCGCCGATCTCTTCTATGTCCTCAGCGCGAAAACTCTTCTGCGAGTCGACAATGCGTGTCCCTGCAGGATGCGGCTCTCCCAGCAAGTACGGCAATATCGGCTGCATTCCGCTACCGGTGAATAGCGTGGTGGGGTCGTTCTGCGGTATGAGAGAAGCCGATGGGACGAGCACGTGACCGCGTGCCGCAAAAAAATCGAAATATGCCTTCCGTATCGCATTCACGTTCATATGCCTGGTTTCTTTGATGCGAGTTCTATGAGATGCGCGCTATCGACAGGATTGTAGAATTTGAGCTCCGCTATCTTCTCGAGGGGCACCCACTGTGCCTCACGCACATAGATCTTCTCGTCCTCGGTCAGATGTTGCATTGAAATATCGCCCTGTATGCTCGCACAAGTGAAATAGAGTAGAAGCGTTTGATAGTGATTTTCCGTGTTTGGATGCGTAAAGAATTGCTCACCGACATGCAACAATTCGCCACGCTCGGCCGTGAGGCCGGTCTCCTCTCGTATCTCGCGAGCGAACGTCCGGTCGAGGGTCTCACCAAGATGCATGCCCCCGCCCGGAAAATCCCACCCGTCCCACTGACTCGAAAGGAGCACCTTCCGGTCACGAACGATGACTCCATACACGGAGGGACGGAAAGAAAGTTCCGAGACCGGGACTTCAGCCCGTTCGCCATTGAGACCTGTGCAAGTGACCATGTCCATGACAGAGAGTGTATCACCGCCGTTTGCGTGTCGCGAGAGAGCGTATGAGGAATGCAAAATCGTACGCGCGGTCCTTGATCCACTCGTACCGACCGCTTTTGCCAAAGTGGCCGGCGACCATTTCGGTCTTGAAGAGAACCCGCGAGTCCCCTCTTTTTCTATCACGCAGACGCGCCACCCACTTGGCCGCTTCCCAGTAGGGCGTGCGGATGTCGTTTAAATTAGCGCGCACGAGAAGCGTCGGATATTCAGCCGGCCGCACCCCCTCATACGGAGAGTATTTTTTTAGATAGCGGTAGATGTCCGGTTTTCGCGGGTCCCCGGTCTCATCATAATGCAGACGCGTTCCGCCCAAGGACTCATCGAACGAACTTGTCAGAAGATCTGCCGCAGGAACATACGCGACGGCGGCATTCACGAGGTCGGGGCGCAAATTAAGGACCGCCCCCACCATCATTCCGCCTGCGCTGCCGCCCAAGAGCGCCAGCGTTTCCCGTGAGGTAAATCTTTTCGCGACCAAATGATCGGCGACCGCTATGACGTCTTTATACGTGCGGTGTTTGGTACGCAATTTTGCGTCTTCATGCCATTTCCAACCCATTTCACCGCCGCCCCGTGGATGTGCAAGCGCGCATATCCATCCGCGTTCAAGAAGCGAGAGTTTCGATATCGAGAAATATGGATCGGTGCAGATCCCGTAGGCGCCGTATGCTTCGAGAAGGAGCGGTGCTGTGCCATTCAGCGCAAGACCCTTCCTATGCACCATCGTCACCGGAACCTTCACGTTGCCGCTCTTGACCCATATGCGCTTCGATACGTAGCCCGCAGCTTTCCACCGTGGCACGGATTGGCGCTTCCGCGTGATGGATCGTTTGCTGAATACATCGTAATCATATACGGTCCGCGGCGTAAGGAATGATTGGTACGTGAATCGGATCTTCTTGGAGACGTATTCAATATCGCCGCTGAGCGACAGCGTGTGTTCGTTTTCCGGCAGGCGGACGCGTTCACCGCGAGGTCCGTTCGGGTGGATGTAGATCTCCTCGGAACCATTCTCCCGAAGCGATATCACGATAAAGTCT
>JBAYUL010000111.1:0-2803 GCA_041675105.1 Minisyncoccota bacterium | reverse complement strand
GGCCCCCGCCTTTCACGACCTGCGCAGCGAATACGATGATGTCGAGCAGGAAGTACGTAAGCCAGGTGAATACGTGTGGCTTTGTGACACCCGCGAAAATGCTTCGGAAATACAGCGCGTACCCGAGCAGTCCGAGTCCTGCACCGAGAACGCCCATGACAGCATGGTATTCGTATATCACCCGCGCATTATCTCACACGTGTTACTTCGTCGGCGGGATCGGCTGCAGCATGCCAAAGATATTGCCTTCCGTATCTTTGTAATAGATCAACGGTCCGATGCCAGGCACGTCCATTTTCTCGGTCTGTGGGACGCCGCCGGCCGAATCGGCTTTGGCGATATACGCGTCGATATCGTCGACGCTGATGGTGCAGACGAACGCATTCGGTCCCATTCCCTGCGGAGGTGTCGGTGCGTTGCGCGGAAGCATTCCACCATTGATGCCCAGGTCTTCCATTTTTACCGTGCCCTTTGCGATCTCATCAGGACCGGGGCCGGTCACCACCAGCACGTAATTCCCAAGTTCCGAACCCATTTGCTGCATTGTCCATCCGAAAACCGATCCATAAAACTTCTTCGCCCGCTCCACATTCTCCGCATGTATCTCAAAATGCACGACTCTGTTCATATGAAAAAAGATTTACGACTCGTAATGGCCACATGGTATATCGTCCACTGTGTTCTTTTGATGAATCCATTCCGCCCGAGGAGTTACTGTGTCACCGGCTCCAGAATATTTGTCACACGGATGATCCCTTCGACATCATATTTCGTCCACCAGTCGGAACTGAGCGTCTCTATAGGTACAAGTTGTCCCGAAACGCTCATATGTGTGCCCGCCGCGATCGCTCCGGGCACGGTGCTGCGTACCAATCCCATATCGAGCGCGTAATGTGTGCTGGAGTCGTCTTTTTGCAGACCGAGCGCGCACTCATCTGTTTGGGGACCCGACGTGTCCCGATGAGGCAAGCACTCATAGGTGCCACGCACCATGACTTCGCCAAGATCTGGTGAGTAAGGGCCGCGTTCGAATTGCATAATGAGCCATTTTGCATCGTGACGGGCCAATCGCAGCGTGATCGGATACATCGCGGCAATGCCGCCATGCTCAATTTCATTGCTCGTGACTTCAATGACCATCCCGTGGACCACATAAGAATCATCTGCCTGCGGGTCGACCGACAGGATCTCTATACGGTCGGGCCACGGGCTTGAAGTCAGCCGGCCCGGCGCATTTTGCGGGTTCGCCTCCCATACCGAAAGCAGTTCTGTCGTCACGTACGGACCATAACTCGACTCCATTGTCACACGAGTGGTCTCAGGAGAACCGAGAAGCGGGACTTTCTGGAGCTGCTTGCCGAACTGCGCAACCGTGAGCGCGACTTGCGGATCGATGGGTTGGCTGCTGGCCGAATCGGGCCGCGAGGAGAGCCGGAGCAGGACGGCTGCAATGATGATGAGCGGGACCAGTGCAATGAGCAGCGTGCGCGTTTTCATCGCATCAGTATACCAAACTATGTGCAACCAATTTCTAAACTTCAATTCATTGACCCCACGGGGAATCGAACCCCGATTAACGGCTTGAAAAGCCGGCGTCCTAACCGTTAGACGATGGGGCCTTATGGCCAAACTTACCTAACGCGGTCAATACTATCAAAAAGTTCCTTTCTTGCACGCGCAGTTCTTTTGAGATAAACCTCACGCTTGCGCGCCTCAGTTTTGCTCGCATATTCTAGCTGGTACACGAGTCGCCAGGGCCGATACGGCTTCGTTGATTTCGTCAGTCCGCCATTATGCTGATTGAGCCTTTTGAGAGGGTTCTCGGATATACCAATGTAGTGTCGTGGCGCTTTATCGCTCCTAAGGACGTAAAGAAAGTAGCTCTCTTTCATGCACATACATTTTATAGTATCTGCCGGAGGCAGACCCTCCTTTGGAGGGCGATTTTTTTGGCCACTTTGCAAAAAAATGTTATGGTTGGCCTCGGTCAGATCATTGGGCTTTTTCTATTTGGAAAAAGTCCTCGGTGATCGTGTAAGCGATCGCTTATCCGACGGGCGCATCGCGTCCGCCGCACCGTGGCGCTTTTTGCGCCACGAAGGAGAGGTGGCTGAGTGGTCGAAGGCACCGGTTTCGAAAACCGGCAGGCTCGTAAGGGTCTCGAGAGTTCGAATCTCTCCCTCTCCGCAATGATTGAAAACACGCGCCATTAAGGCGCTGTTTTCATTCATCATTGCGAGTACGGGGAGAGATTCGAAGGTGAGCGCGGGGTACCCGTTCAGCAGAACGGGTCGCGGGAACAGGACCGAGCGACCAAAGTTTCTCAACGCGCAGCGTGCTAGAAACTTGAAGTACTCTTGTGGTGAGGAGTTTTGGAGCGGCGGCGACAAAACGAGCTCTTGGTCGCATCTCTCCCTCTCCGCAACCAATACAAAAACGCTCCCGGCTGGAGCGTTTTTGTGCTTACAAACTCCTGTCAGCGCGCTTTTTTGTAATTCCTCTGTTAACATTGCGTCTATATGACAATGAACTCCGGCACTTATAGAACCGTCCTTCTAATCGTAGGTGCGGCCGTACTGGTCGGCATCGTGGTATTCACAGCGTCTCGATACTATTACGGCGGTGCACCTTCTACGATCTCTACGTCGACGTACACGCAGCCGACGAGCATCGAGAATTTCGTTACTGCGATGATCTCCGACCTCTCGCCCGTAAAAGAGCAGCTCGGCGGGAAATACTATGTGACAAAGATCGAGGCGCGCGATGGCGCTGGCACCGTCTCCTTTGAAGACGGTCACAACGC
>JBAYUL010000110.1:0-2910 GCA_041675105.1 Minisyncoccota bacterium | reverse complement strand
GGAAGAGCTTTTGCCAGAAATTTCCTTATAAGCGGCAGCGACAGACGCGCCGAACGTTCACCCGCCGCATGTAAGCGGACGATACCGTCCGGATCGGTGTAATCGAGTACATTGAGCGGTATCACAGAATCTGAGTACATATGCAGCACGCTGCCGTCCTCCCGGGTCATCCCCTGTGCGGTGTGAATAATGATGACTCGTTCACTGCTCTCGTTCAGTAGTGCCGGCTCCGGCTCCGTAAGGGCGCCATCGAGCAGCAAGGAACCCTTGAAATAATGCAGGCCGATGAACGGATATATGGTCGACGAACCCACGATGAGATCGAGCAGTTCGTCCTTCCCGAGGTCGTCCACGTCAGTCACCGTTATACTCCCAATGCCCAAGAGGCGCGTAAGTGGTGCAATAGGAATGTGCAGGCTGTATTTCAGTGCAAGCGCGAACGAAGCAAGGAGGGCGCGTTCCACGGCAAAGCGGGATGAGGTTCTCGCGGCAATAATGCTATATGCGATCCCCGACCTCATCCGCGGCAAACCGAGGAGATAGGAAACTGAGCTGGCATACATCGCCGTGTGGGGAAAATGCGGACGCGTGAAGAAATAGAAATTACTCTTGTTAGCGCGTAGCCGATCGGCGAAGACCCTAAGGATATCGTCGTTCGCGTTGTTGAGATACGCAAAGAGCACCGCCGAGGACGAGCTGAAGCCCATGACATGGTCGATGTGTATCCCCTCTTGCGCCAATACTTTGAGAACACCGTTCACAAAGAACACCCGGTTCCCTCCCGCCTCCAAAAAAAGCGAGCATCGGTATTTCTTCGCCTGTGCAGCCAGCATACGGACGCATTGTACGCCGCTTCGTGCGTTGGATCGACCGTACTACGCGAATGACACGTGGAACGGAAGGAGCACGAGCAGCATTCCCACCGCTCCATAGGCTACCGGCGCGTATCGATGGATGATCGTCATACGCAAAGGGTACCTTTTGCGCCATGTGCATATGATGAAGAACAACATCCATCAAAACGTCCGCCGCATCAGAATATAAACGGCTGTCGAACATCAGGCGTATTATCCTCACCCGCTAAGGCGCTCATTGAGAGCATCTTGGCGGAGCGGGTCGCTTCTTTATGAAGAAAGTCGGACTACCTTCATGATTCGTTAATGTTTCCCCTTATATAGTGCTATCGTAACCCCCATGAACATCGATATCGAACGCGAACCGACCCTTAGGCAAACGCTCGATGCGATCGACCTTGGTGTCGTCATCTTCAGCAGCGACCGGACGCTTCTTTACATAAACCCCGCGATGAAAGCCATCACCGGGGATCGCAACGCGGTCGGCAAATCGCTGGACGACCTCATCCAGCCCCACCGCCTTCGCACTGACGAGTTCGACGAGGTGCCCCAGGGACAATTCCCCATCGAAAAAGCGTTCGCCGGACAGGATACGGAGGGTCAGACGTTCGTATATATTCCCCCGAATGGCCGGCATCGATGGCTGAGCGTTTCGTGTAGACGGATCGTGAACGCCTCGGACGAGCTCGAACAGGTCGTTACGACCGTGCGCGATATCACTGATAGAAAGTCGCGCGAGGACAAGCTGCGTTTCATGATCGAGTCGTCCAAGATACTCTCTCTCACATCTGACTTCCGCAAACGTCTCGACGAAAAGGCGAGGCTCGCCGTGCCTGCGCTGGCCGACTGGTGCGCCATTGATATCGTCCGGGACGACGGCAGCCTCGAACGCGTCGTCACGGTCCATCGCGACCCCGAACTGCTCGCCTACGCCGAGGACCTCCCTAAGAAACTCCCGTCGGACCCGAACGCTCCGACGGGGGTCTACCGTGTGATAAAAACGGGCGAGCCTCAATTCATCCCGTTGCTTACCCAGGAAATGATCGACGCGGGGCTCACCCAGCTGCCGCCGGAAAGAGCGTCCGTAGCCCGCGAGGCACTTGATCGTCTGAACTTGAAATCGCTCATGACGCTTCCCATATCCGCTCGGGGCACCGTGCTCGGCGTCATGACGATCGCGTTCGCGGAATCAGGTCGTACCTACTCGGACGACGATTTCCAATTCTTTCAGGAATTCTGTAACCACCTCGGCGTACTCCTCGACAACTGGAGGCTGTACGAAGAGGTGCAGAAGCGCGACAGATCAAAAGACCTTTTTCTCGCGAGCCTCTCGCATGAACTGCGCAATCCGCTCGCACCTATCAAAAGCGCTCTGGAACTGCTTAAAATGCGCGAGATGCCGACCGATGTGCGCGAGGAGGTCGACGTGATCGAGCACCAATTCGACCACCTCGCAAAACTACTCAACGATCTTCTCGACGTGAGCAGATTCACCCAATCCAAGATCGAGATCGCGCCACGTTCCGTAGAGCTCAGGAAACTCGTCGAGCGAGCGCTCAAGTCGACCGACGCACTGCTGCGTACCGCCGATATCACGCTCCACTATACGTATCCGAGTAGCCCCATCAATGTATGGGCCGACGACACGCGTGTGGAACAGGCGATCAGCAACCTTATGAACAACGCGACCAAGTTCACGCCGTCGGGCGGCTCCATTTGGGTGGAGCTCGAAAAAGAAGGTAACGACGCCGTCATCCGTATACGGGATAATGGCGAAGGTATCGACGCTGAGGACCTATCGAACATCTTTGATATGTACTACCAGGGTCGCGATCGCGGCCACACGAGCGGACTCGGCATCGGCCTTCTCCTCGTGCGAAAGATCATCGAGATGCACGGCGGTTCGATCGAGGCGAAGAGCGAAGGGCGTGGACACGGCAGCGAGTTCACGATACGTATGCCGATGAGCAACGTGCTCTCGCTCGAGGGCGAACAGGAGTACCGGAAAAAGTCGATCGACCGCAGGATCTTGGTGGTCGATGACAACCAGCAAGCG
>JBAYUL010000109.1:0-2936 GCA_041675105.1 Minisyncoccota bacterium | reverse complement strand
TCGCAGCCATTTCGCGATGCGGCGCGTATCTCCGGGACGGTCCGCGCCCACTTCGAGCACCAGCCACGCCGGATACTCCCCCGGCAACACGATCACACCGATGCCGCGCACGATGTTCTCTATCCATTTGAAAGGATTACTCCAGGCGTTCTCGCAGCCGAGGATCGTCAGCGGAACGCCGATATCGCTGTTGTAACTCTTGGCGCTTTTCCGTACGTACAATTCACCCGAAAGCGCCGAGAAGATCGCGTCCTTTGTGGTCGTTTTGCCGACGGAGCCCGTGACGGCAATGATGCGGGGCTTGTGGCGCATGAGCGCGAGACGCGCCTCCCACGTAAGGATATAGATCACTGTTCTCTTGAAAAAGGCGAGCATAGGTGTGCTCTTAGCACGTCGTCTTATCTATCCGGCGGCACATCGTAGTAGTTTATCAAGAATTTCGCGATATCGTCGAACGGGTGTGCCAAAGTCGCAGAAGCAAACTCGGCTCCGTGTGGCTCGACCGCAAAGAGGAAAACGATGAATTGAGGATCATATGCTGGAAAGTAGCCGAAGAATGAGTGGAGAAAGCGATCGGCATGATAGCCGCCTCCGGGTATCGCGATCTGCGCGGTGCCGGTCTTTGCCGCGATCGAATAGTGATCCATTTTCAGCGCACCCTTCAAGAGCGCGTCATCGTAGACCTTCACCAACATGTTGCTGACCGTCGTCACCGTCCCGGGCTCGAAGACGCGTGGACCCGTCGTTGCGGTAAGAGCTCGGGTGATGCCGCTATCAAAGCGTATGCCGGTCACGGTGTGAGGATTTGGCAGTACGCCATCGTTCGCGAGTGTGGCGAGTGCTCGTATCATTTCTATGGGCGTCACTGCGACACCCTGTCCGAACGACGCCGTTGCATAGTTCACATCGGGTCCCTTGCCCTCGCCGAGGGTCGAGAGCGTGCCCGATATCTCTCCCGGCAGGTCGATGTTCGTTTTCTGATCGAACCCGAGCGAGCGCATATACAACGTGAAGCGCGAATGCCCCGTTTTGTCAGCAACGAAGGTCGCGCCGAGGTTGAGCGATTGATTGAGCACTTCCTGCATCGGAACAACGCCGCGCGCCTTGAAGTCGTAGTTGCAGACTTTTTTATTGCTGCGCGTCATGCAGCCGGTGTCGTTGTATGTCGTTTCAGGCGTGACCACCTTGCTGTCGATACCGATCGCCATCGTGAGCGGTTTCATGATCGAACCGAGCTCGTAGCGGCCCTCGACGAGCGGATTGTCGAATACGGAGCTGTTGGTGACAAGGTTGTACGTATTCGGGTCGAATGTGGGACGAAGAGCCATGGCGACGATCTCGCCCGTGTGCGGATCCATCACGATGCCGCCTGCGAGTTTCGTTGCGTATGTCTTCATGACGCCGTCGAGTGTTTTTTCGAGTTGTGATTGAACTGTGGGCTCGATCGATGTGACGATGCTTCCCTCACGCGAGGCAGGATCATCCGCGAACACATTCTGCACATTCGTGAATATTTCCGCGAACGGGTTCACATAGAGACCCGACGATGTCTGGGACAGCGTACTTTGCCATTCCCTCTCAAGACCGTAAACGCCGACCTTGCGATCGCCCTGATAACCGACAAATCCGATCGTCTGAGCGGCAAGGATACCCCCCGGGTAATTACGCCATTGATCCTGTACCAGAAGTACGCCGGGCAGTTTCATCGCTCGTATCTTCGCGCCGGCGGCATCCGTAACGCGAAATGCGATCTCCTCGTAGGGATCGTCTGTCTTGCCCGCGCTCGCCATAAAACGCGCCTCATCGATCGGCGTAATGGAATTTAATCGTGAAAAGATGTCTTCTGCGTTCTGTATCGTCTTTGGCACGATCGCGATACGCCATCCGCTTTGCATGACAGCTGCGGCGACGAGGCCGCCGTTCTTTGTAGAGAAATAGATATCACCGCGCTCTTCGGTATCAGGCGCTGTTTCCACGTATTGACTCTGCGCGTCCCGCGCGTAGCTTGAGCCGCGCACGATCTGCACAAAATACAGTCTGATGATGAGCAACATCGCCACCGCAATGAAGAGAGCGCACAGCAGTCGTGCGCGGGATATGAGCGTACTCTTCATATGGCTTCAGTATATCGCGCGAAGATGCGCCTGTGATCAGATCGCACCACGTGCGACAACGCCGGCGGAAGCGGCATTACCCGGCCGGTACACGTATTGTGTGCCCGTCACCGGCGCGAGTCCGAGTGCGTGCGCACTCGAGGCATCCACGCTCTGGCTCAATGCGAAATACTGCTGTTCCATGCCCGCTATCGCGCTCTGGAGGTTCGTCGTCTTGGCGCTCGCCTCTTTTCGAGCCATGATATTGAGGACCGAGGCGCCTACAAAGTAGAGGTACCCGCACAAAAGCAATACAAGGAGCGCAAAAAGTGCGCGCATTGCCTGCTGTTCGAGCGGATGCTCGGATGCCAGTATTGATATTTTTTTGTTCATCATATTGATTTCTTCTGGACCACACGGAGTTTTGCACTGCGAGCGCGGGGATTCGTCCTCAGCTCCTCTTCCCCCGCCACGATCGGTTTCTTTGTTATACGGATACCGTTCTCTGAAGCAGCCCACGCAACGAACTGACGTTTGACGATGCGGTCCTCGATGCTGTGGAACGAGATCACCGCAATGCGGCCGCCGGGATTCAGTAGCTCCCATGCCGCGTTCAATCCTTCGGAGAGTGCGCCCAATTCATCGTTGACCGCGATGCGAAGCGCCTGGAAGGTCTTCGTCGCCGGGTGAATGCGTCCGAACCGGTATGCTGCCGGTACCGACGATCTCACCACCTCCGCGAGCTCGCCGGACGTCCTGATCGGTTTCTTTTCGCGCGCGAGCACGATACCTTTTGCAATGCGGCGCGAATATCGCTCCTCGCCCCATCCAAAAATGATGTCC
>JBAYUL010000108.1:0-3030 GCA_041675105.1 Minisyncoccota bacterium | reverse complement strand
CTCATGGCGACGAACAAGGCAGCTCTCGAAGCGAAGCTTCATACAAGCGCCGCCTCGGTGCTGAACGCCGATAGTGCAAACGACGCAGGCGTGCAGGCTACCGGAACCGCAAATGCGCTCACCCGTGTGTCAGAGAACGGGAACGCGACGGTGGCGCTCACAGCGGCAGAGCAGGCGCGTCTCGTAGCGGTGATACGTTCGGCAATGCAGAGCGAACTCAATGCCTCGACGGAAGCAAGCGCCAACGCGAACGCACAGTAACCAACCTGATAAGAGCAGAAACAAGGCCCCTTCATGGGGCCTTGTTCGTTGTTCACTTCCGCAAGAACGCGGCGAGTGACTTTTTGTCGCGCGAAAGCCACGCGGCGTTGGAATGGATGTGTTCCAAAATCTGCTGCACGGTGCGGCCGGTGCCCGGGGCAGGATGCTTCCTGAGAAAAGCCTCGATCTCTTTCGCGCGTTTTGTGGAGGTGGATACTTCCATGGGAGCAAGCAGATACGAAAGCTCGCGGCTCGCAGCGTATCGAAGTGAAAGCGCTTTCCAATGGGCGGTGATGAATGCCCACGCGGCGTCGTTCCCTGCAGGGTTCACGATGACGGAAGAGATCATGCGCACGCTATCTTGTCTTCGTACGTGCTTTGAGAGCGCGAGCGCGAGTGTCTTTTTCAGCAAGGCCTTCTGGCCGAAACTGCCTAGCGCCCGTCCGATACGGTTCTTTTCTTCGTGCAGATCGGCTGCCTTATACATGCGGGTAAGCTTCGTGTATTCTTTTGCTCCGCCGCTTCTCGCGACCAGATCGTACACGATCCCACGAAGATCAGCTGAGACCGGGTTCGCGCCACCGCGTATGCGCGCGAACAGCTTTCGAGCGCGCTCGAGGGTCTTTGTGTCGCCATACCTTCCGATCGAACCAAGGATGAGCACCCTCAGCAGTGCTTTTGAGTGGTCCGAAGGCGCGTGTCGCCAATCGACTTTTTTTGCGATTCCAGCGAATATGCTTCGCGCGAACGTCTCGTATTCTTTGAGGAACGGTTCGTGCGCGATGAGCGCATGGATCTTTGAGAGACCGGATGCGATCTCGGACCATACGACGTATTCAGATTCCGATAGATAGTGACGAGCGAACTCGAGCCCGTCCTTTGCCGAAAGTTCTCCCGTTTCCGCGAGTGAAAAGATATCACGTATCAGTCCCAAACGGTCTCTGGTCGGAAGCGATCCCAATGAGACGGACTCGGCGAGAAGGTCTCGCAGCCGGTCGGGATAACTGGTGCGATGAAAACTCGATTCATTGATGTTCAATTTGAGCCATGTGCCGTCCTTGGGGATCCGCGCAGAGCGCGTATCCATAATGAATCGACCGCCCGCTTTGCCGCCTCCTCTCTCGAAACTCACCGGCACATGCCAGAGCGTCGTGTCGTGCGTATTTCTTTTGGAGATGCCGCTTGAGAAGAATCGGGATTGTCGCAGATCGAAATGCGTCGTGCCCTCCGAGATGGCAATGAGAGGATAGCCTGCTTTACCGGTCCAATTTGACATGATCTTTGCCACTGGCTTTTTTGAGACCTTGGCGAGCGCATTCCACAGATCGATCGTCGAGGTGTTGCCATAACGGTGCTTCTTGAGGTAGTAGCGCAGGCCGTTGCGGAAATCCTTTTCTCCGAGATAGTCGGCAAGCATGCGTATGATGCTCGCGCCCTTGGAATAGCTGACGGCGTCGAAGACCGCTGCTATTTCGGCCGGATGATGCACCTCGATCTCGATGGCGTGCGTGTGTTTGAGACCGTCGGCCTTCAGTGCGGCTCCGAAATCGGAATACAGGAATTGCGTCCATATATCCCACTTCGGGAAGATGTGGTCGACGGCAAGATATTCTATGTACGAAGCGAATCCCTCATTCAGCCACAAGTGGGTCCACCATTCCATGGTCACGAGGTTTCCGAACCATTGATGCGCGATCTCATGGGCGATGACCAACGCGACCCATTGCTTGTTCATGGTGGATGAGTGCACCGGGTCCACCAAAAGCGCGCTCTCGCGGTAGGTGATGGCGCCCCAGTTCTCCATCGCGCCTGCCGAGAAATCGGGTATCGCAATGAGGTCGAGGACGGGCAGGGGATACGGAATATCGAAATATGTGTTGAAGAACGAGATGGTCTTCGCGGCGCAATCGAGTGCGAATCGCGCCTGGTACTTCTTGCCGGGCGTTACGAATACGCGCACGAGAACACCGTCCTTGCTTCTCTTCTGGACGCATTCGAACTCGCCGACGATGAACGCCAAGAGGTAGGTCGACATGAGCGGCGTCGGCGCGAAGGTGACCGTTTTGGTGCCATCGCGATTCTTCGTCGTTGTGGTCGGTATGGTGTTCGATATCGCCGTGCTCGTGGCGGGGACCGTGAGCGAAACATCGAATACGGCTTTCATCGCAGGCTCATCAAAACAGGGGAATGCGCGACGCGCGTCGGTCGATTCGAACTGTGTCGTCGCGATATGCTTGGTCTTTCCCTCGTGCGTATAGCTGCTCTTATAGAACCCATGCATGTTGTCATTGAGGACACCGCTAAATGCGATACGGAGCCGCGCGGAACCTTTTGCAATAGGGGACTTGAAGGTAAATGTCGCGGTCTCAGCCTTGTCGTTGAACGAAATGCGCGCCTTGTTCGCGACCTTGCCAAGGATCTCCGCCGAGGCGATGTTCAGGTCTTTCGCATGCAGCGTGATCGCCTTCGCGGGCTTTTTGAGCTTCAGCTCGATCGTCTCTTCGCCCTTGAACGTGAAGGACTTGAGGTCGGGTATGAGGTGGATGTCGTATCGTGTCGGTACGACATGGGTGGTAAGACGGACAGATTTTTTTGAGGGCTTCATCGCGGGTGCATTGTATCGACCGGGTGTATATTGTGCAATCTGTTGTACGATGCTGTCGTATGGATATGCAGGCCGTTATTTTCGACTGTGATGGAATGATCAACACCGAGACCCGCTTCTCAATGCGGCTTTCTGAATTTGTGCCAATCGAAATATCCTCACCG
>JBAYUL010000107.1:0-3076 GCA_041675105.1 Minisyncoccota bacterium | reverse complement strand
CCAGACCCTTTTCGAGCGCGGACGGACGAAGGCTCTCTACGATATCGCCGATAGTCTTCGCGAGGTCGAATGAGTCTTTTGCATAGGTCACGGTGCCCTTTTTCAAATTCGATGCGTCAAGAATGTCCATGATGGTCGACACGCCCTTTCGGGTGTCTTCAAGCGCAGCCGCAGCCATCGTCTTGAGCTGCTCCGGCACCTGCCCGAAGTCCCCGTCTTTGATAGCGGCAAAGCCAGCTTCGCTCTTGGTCAGATACCCTTTGATCTCGTGGCTAATGAAGTGGAGCAGACCCTCCTGTTTGCGGTTGACGTCTTCGAGTGCGCGCTCTTGCTTCTCGATAAGCAATCGTTGTTCAACCTCTCGATCGACACTGCGAATAAGCAAAATGCCGAGAATGACAGTAACGATCAAGAGCGACCCATCCAGCAGCTGAGCCTGCACCGTCTGCTCGAGCAAAAGACGCGCGAAAAGCATAAGCCAGAGAGAAAATATCAGCAATTCAGTGGCAATGACCCGTATATCGAACAAGCGATGCCTCAGGATCGCGTATGCTACGCAGACAACGTACACCGTGACCAGTATGTTCCCATATGGCGGAACCGGTATGTCGAACCACAGAAAATAATTCGTCGCACCGCCAATATAGCCAATGGTTGTGCCGAAGAGGATGTAATATATCTGACTGCGTTTTTCAATGTAGACATTCTTGACCGCCGAATACAGAAGAAGCGCCTCGGAGAAAAGAACATACATGCCCCATACCGAGAGAAAGAGAAGGAACGCTGAACCGGCAGTAGGCCAATACGAGAATCCGCCACGTACCGCCACCCCGGATATGAAGTACGGCGTCCAGGAGATGGAAAGAAAGACGAGGCCCACTACGTACCCGCCTACGATGAGCGTTCGCAGGCGCTTACGCACAGTAAGAAAGCGGGCGACGAAGTCGAAAAATATGAACGGTATAAAAATGGCAAAAGACATGAGCATCCTCGTCCAGAATAATGCGGACGATGCGTTTTCCGCTATCTGCCAGAAAAAGTACGAGATGCTCCAGCCGGCTACAAAAGCTGCAAATAGCGAGAAGAAGATGCTGATCTGGTCTCTGGGATTACGCAGGAAGATAACCGTCCCCAGAACCGTACTTGTTATTGCATTTATGATCGCGGATATGGCGAAATATTCCATAAAAAAGGAACGGCGGTGCTAAGATTATAGCATCCGCCGCCAGTATATTTTCACCATCACTTTCGCGCGATGGCCACGCTGTGGATCGCGTGTCTTTCCGTATAGATGACCAACTTGTCGAACCCGCCCTTACGAACGAGCTCTACAAGCTCATGGTGCGATCGGTAGAGCATAGGACGCTGCCGCGTCCCTTCCCTGCCCCAATCGATGATCTCGGACATGAATTCACGCTCGGGGTTGTCGTGGATGTGGCACGTGATGAACGCACCATCCGGCGGCAGCAGTGCGTGGACGCGACCGATGATCGCGATGGCCTCATCCTCCCGAAGATAGTCCAGCAGCCCAGCCATTTCGATGATGTCGGGCTGAAACTCTCCGAGCAGTACTTTGCGGTCGAACTTCATGACGTTGCCGGTCTTGAATGTGGCAACGTCGCTCAGTCCGTGAACTTGCGCAAGACATTTTGCGTAGGGACCGGCATCGCGATCGAAGTCAATGAGCATGATCTCGATCGGATACGGGAAGTTGGCGAGTGCCTCGAATACCGCCTGGGCGGATCCGGAAGCAAGCGACAATACCTTGACCGAACCATTCCGCATTGCAGTCTCGATGGCGAGTTCGCGCAGTTCGGCGGAAATGATCCGCTTCCGATTGCGCACTGCCTGGGCATTGCGCATATAGCCGATCCAGAGCTTGTCGACAAGCGACCCCTCGCCCCTGTAGTTGTAGATGATATCGAGCGCTTGCCACGAGGCCGCGCCTTCCTTGATCTTTCTACAAAGGGGGCCAAGGCCGTCGAAAAGCAGATGGTTCGTCTGCAGCTCACCCGAGGAGCCCCGCCTTTGGCGGACGGAGTTCACCATGTAACGCATGAGCGGCGACGCGAATCGCATCGGCCACAGCACATATTCGTCGGTTCCGTTTTCTCCCACAACATGCGCGGGAGCAGCAGAGCGGTAGATTACTGCAGTTTGTGACATGTAGCGCTCCCGTTGATATCACGTATTGCCTCTATAAGTCTACGTGTATTGTGCAACATCCTTGGCAATATAGCAAGGATGAGCAGAGAACAATTCTACGTTTTCAGTCGCGTACAAGCGCGAACGCCATAGATGCGCCAAGGATCCAAAAAAGGGCGTATGGGATACTGAAAATGCTGTGGATCAAGGGTCCAAAGTGCCACAGCATATCGAGTGTTGGTATCTGCATCCATATCACCAGCAGAGCCACAGTGGCGGCGATACCCGAAATGAGTGCGGTCGCGGATTTGTGCGAGCCCTCAGCCCATGAGTTCGTCGCGCGTAATACGATGAGGAACATCAATAGCATGAGACCGAGGGCTATCGCGTTCTGCGCAAGCGGAAACGCGAACCCCTTGAGGAGAGGCCCGATGAACGCCGAAGTCGGCAGCCATGTATAGAGGAGATACGAGGCGGGCAATGAAAGCGTGAGGGCGCGTGCGCGTGCGCTACCCGAGCGCAACGCGTCAAACGCGATAGCGATCGTGACAACGAACAATATGAACCAATCGGTCTGAATATTCGTGAAGAACGCCGTGATAGAAGCGAGGCTCATCCCCGCTATTATAACCCTTCGCTACGCAGCTGTTCGATAAGTTTTCTGGCAGTTCCGGAAAGCTTCTTCGGGAACTGTATGTCGACACGCACCAAAAGGTCGCCGCGGTTACCTCGCCCATACGGAACACCTTTACCGCGCACGCGAACGACTTCCCCGTGTACGACACCCGCGGGGATCGTGATCGGCATATCTCCGTCGAGCGTACGGATCCGGTACTCACCACCAAGAAGCGCATCAGAAAGCTTTACGGGAAGAGACATCAACAAGTTATTACCCTCTCGGGTGAACGTGCTGTCGGCCTTCACATGCAGT
>JBAYUL010000106.1:0-3161 GCA_041675105.1 Minisyncoccota bacterium | reverse complement strand
TTATCGAGCTCCTCGATCGTTCTTACAGTGTGCGTCGGGTCGAACGATGCAGAAAGATCCAGTACTTTGGCAAAACTCTGCTGTCGGAACCACACCGTATCAATGCCGAGCTCGTTCGCTGCAGCAAGCTCCGAAGTCACCATGTCCCCGACCACGATGCAGCGGTCGGGACTGAGATCGTTCTCATTCAAAATACGCTTGAGGCTCTTTGCGTCTTTTTTCTCCACGAAATATGCCGTTTTAAAATGATGCTCGATCCCGGTACTACGAAGTAATTCGCTCCGACTGTGGTCTTTGCGACTATAGAGTATGAGCTGCTGACGCGAACCCAGGTCTTCGAGCATGCCGCGTACACCCGGATACAGTGTCGTCGTAACAGGATCGTAGAGCGTCCGTATGAAATCGAATATAACGGCCTTGCGTGAAGCGCTCATATTCGTGAAATGTACACCTACACCCTATAGACGTGCCTACACCTCCAAACTGTCCGACTTCGCGAAGAGAGCAAGTGAGAGGGCCGCGGCGCATATCGACACATCGCGGAAAAGTACTTCAAAATTACTGAAATCGACAACAATGATGGCCGCCAGTATCACCGATGCAGCGATCGACGGCCAAAATATCTTCCAACCGGAAAGGATCCAGAGCGCGATGATAACCTCGACAAGACCAAATCCATGCAGGAGCAGCGCGTCCGGAACATATCCATGCATGAACGGCGGAAAATAGCCGAGCCAGGATATGGGATCAAAGATCGCTGCGACCGGCGGGTAGAGAAATGCAAAGGCGACTCCGATACGCAAGACAAGCTGAGCTGCCCGGCTACGGTTCATGAATACATTCTACCACGCGAATACGCGCACATCGTTCCTACGCGGGGCGTATATAGCCGCTCTATAGAGCCAAAGAGACGCTTGCCGCCTGGCCGCCTTGCGGCACACTACCTCCCACATACGAACCGTTATAGAGAATGATGCCCGCCGCAAGTCCTATCATAACCAGCCCACCCACTACCACCTCAACGAAGAAGAGCTTTCTTCGCGAATGTGTGTAAAGCGCGATGATAAAGAAGATCGCGATCGCCCCCGCGAACGCCGCGACAACGTAGTTGAGCGTGCGCGTAGGCGATGTCGTGATCACTGCCGCCGTTGCCGGGACTTCCGGCTCCGCAACGGGAACGACCGCTTGCCCAAGCACCTTCTGAGGTTCGGGTGTCAGAGCGATGCGCGCCGGCTCGGTCGCCGGTGTCGCCTGTACTCCTGCCGCGGTCGATGCTGCGGCGCGCGGAGCTGGCTCACCCGCTCGCGTCGCAAAGAATTGCGCGATGAATGTCACCTGTTTGCCCTCATACATTCCCTGGGCTATGCCGATGCCCACGTGCGTATATTCGCCTTTCAAGATATTCGCGCGATGAAGCGGCGAATTCATCCATGCGCGCTCCACGTCAGTCGAATCGGTGAAATCCACCGCCAGATTCTCGCCCGCGTAGGTATAGGGATACTTCGCCGCGTCGAGCCATGACCACGGCGTTTTCCCCTCGGGAGACACGTGCGCGAAATACCCTTTGGCCGCCATATCATCAGCCTTCGCCTGCGCCACAGCGTCGAGGGCCGGATCCTCGTTCAGCACGCTCAGGCCATATGCGATGCGATCGCTGTTGGTCAGCGACGTAAGCGCGGCAGGCAACACGGTCGCCAGGAATCCCCCATTCTTCAATACCAGATTCACCTGCATAACGTACGCAGCTTCGAGAAGGAAGAGTACAAGCGCGACCGCAACGACCGATTCCTTTGCAAAGAGACCCGGCTTAAAGCGATTCCCTTTGTGCGCGATGAAAAAATGCTTTATGCGGCGCACGAGCTTCATTCTCTACATGATAGAGCACGTTGATAAAACAACAACCCCGCTGGTGCGGGGTTGTTGTTCTCGAGTGCGCTGCCTCGATCAGCGACCTGCTTGCATCGCGGCGAGCTGGGCCTGGAGGGCCTGGAGCTGTAATGTAAGTTTTGCGATGAGCGTAGTTCGCTCTTCATCCGACATGGTTGGTGTCGTACCGGCGTTGAGTGACGCGCGCGTCAGTGGCCCCACATTGCCTACCTGCGCGATGCCATGAGCTGCCTGATACGCCCGAACCGCCGCCACTGTGAGGGCGCCGTAGGTACCTGTAGGACCGTCGATCTTGAGGAAGCCAGCATCAATGAGTATTTGCTGGAGCGCCGTGACATCCGCACCCTTCGATCCGAGACCGAGGTTCGCGCGGAAGTTGTACGTCGCAGCACCGAGCACTTGTCCGCCGGAGCTGACAGAGCCAACCGCTGCAGGCGTGGACGCCGGCGTAGAAGCGGGTGTGTTGCTCGGGGTTCCCCCTCCGTTGCTCGGAAGTGCTACCGCGATTCCACCGCCCCCTCCGCCGCCACCTCCACCCCCGCCGCCTCCGTTACCGGAGCCGTTGTTGATATTCGAATTTGATGCTGATTGCGTGTAGACCGTGAAGGTCGAGAAGTGAGTTGTCCAGACGACAAGGTCGCCTCCCACATCGATCTTACAATCATTCACGCTGCCCGGGAGACCCGCTGCCGAGTCGCTCGTACAAACGGTGTCGATCGTATGGAAGACGCCGGTGTCAACCTGCGTCCAGCCGATATTCTTTCCAGCCTGACCTTCGATGAGCAAACGTACCGGGGTGCTGAACTGAAGATTCGCTGTCAGAGAACCGACTTCAAGAGAGATTACCGGCTCTGCAGTGAGGCTCGCTCCGAGATTCGGAGTGGTCGTCGCGACCACGTTCGGCGGATTTATTACGCCATCCCAATCCGATGCGCCGGTGATGGTCGTACCCGCGGGAATGTCCATCGTTACATCGCCGATGCTTGTCGTCTCCGTCTGTTGTGTGTCTGTCTCCGTAGTTGTGCGTGCGGCATCCGTAACGACGACCGGAAATTGAAGGTGTGTCATCGCCGCATCCGAGAACCACGGAGTGTAGCCAACCGAATCCGTCGTTGTCTCAACTATGCTGTCTCCCGTTCCCGATGGGTTTGACGCAACCAGCGGACCGGTCGCATTACCCCACCAGTTGCTAGAGGCGTCCAACGTTACTGAATTGTCGTTCTGTACCCCTATGGTGTTTCCTGAGATGGACGTGTTATGTATCGCGAGCGACG
>JBAYUL010000105.1:0-3198 GCA_041675105.1 Minisyncoccota bacterium | reverse complement strand
TGTATGCCGCGACCGGCAGATCGGCCCGCTTGAATGCGCTCATCATTTGTGCGGACGCCGCCCCCAATCCGCCGTACGAATCGATCTGTACGAGTACGCCCCGTATGTTCGGGTCGGCAAGAGCACTCGTGAGGTAGCCCTCCACCCAGTCGCCTGACGTGCTGACAGGCGCTTGCGCGCTGGCATCGATCGGAGTGAAGTTGTCACCCTGATACGCGACGATGTCCCCTTGGATCGGGATCACCGCGATATTACATCCCCCGTACGAGATCGGTAGATCGCTCCCGCTCCAGGACGCGTACCACATGACGCCCAACATGAATGCGATAAGGCCGGCGACCACGGCCGTCACGACGACAACAAGATGTCGCGCGAGGTGATCCGAGTTCATGCGGCAACGACTTCGCTTCTTGCGTGTTCGAGCGTTCGGTACGCATGAGCAACGGCGAGCATCGACACGGGCATCGAGACGAGAAGGCCGACAATGAGCGCAAGCGCGCCAACGATATTGATCACAATGATCAGGACCGCAAGAAGCAGCAATTCCCATTTGTGGCCGCTTGTGATGCGTGTGCTTTCTGCGAGCGCCGCGCTCATACTAAGGCCGCGGTCGACGACGGCGTATTTGGCGAACATGAACCGAAGCCCCCATATGATGCCGGGGATAATGACCAGTATGAGCCCGGCGACGGTGATGAGACTGACCACGATCGAGGTAAGAAGGAATTTCCAGAACGTTCCCGGTGCCCACAGGTCTTCGATGCGGACCGCGTCGGTGGATTCGTGCGCTTTGAGAGCGAACGATATCGTGCCCATGCCGAGGAGTATCTGTATGACGATGCCGGCAAAGACGCCAGCGAGCGCAAGCACGAGCGCGGGGCCGGAACCTGCTTTGTCGACTTGGCCGCTCATTTGCGACGCGATGACACCGATGATCGTGATGCATATTTGCACCATGATGAAGAACCACGGACGCTTTTTAAAAGTCTCCCATCCAAAACGGATCATGTCGCCAGCCGAGAATGTGTTCATGACAATACGCTATCATGCGTGCGCAAAATGCCAACTCCTCTACGCACTAGGCGGAAAGTACGTCGATGATGCGCAACGCGAGACCGCCGCGAAAGGTGTCGCGCTCGATCGTGACGAGAAGCGTGGCGTTCGAGCCTGCAGCAGGGACGTGAGTAAAATCTTCCGGCGCGCGAAAGAAGTCGAATGCCCTTCCCGATGCGCTTTCCGATACGAGCGCGAGTTCGACATGATTCTTTTCTTTGCCGAATCGTTTCACTTCTTTCACTTCTGTGCTCGTGATGCGAAAGATCGGTTTTGGATTCCCTACACCGAACGGTGCCAGTTTTGAAATGTCCCGATAGAGGGGCCACGCGACTTCCCGCAAAGTCACGAGCGCGTCATGCGAACGCGCTTCGGCGCACTGCGCCTGTGTGAGTGCTTGCGCCGCTTTTTCCATGATTTCGGGAAGCGTGTGGACCTGCTCGTGTGACACTGAAAAGCCGCCTGAAGCGGAATGGCCGCCATACTCTTCGAACGCATCCTCGGCGCGGGCGAACACGTCGACGACCGAAAGCGACCCGTCCGAACGACACGACCCCTTGATGCGCCCCATCGCGTCACGTCCCCAGAGGCACACCATCCCCCCGCGTTCATTCATGATCGAGTTCGCCGCAAGACCGAGGAGCGCCGGCTTCCACTCCGGATCCCCCACTACCACGACCCTTTGAGACTCTGCATAGCGTCCCTCCGTGCGCTTGCGCGCCTCGCGCACAATAGAGCCGACAACACCTTTGCGGCTCGCATTCAGTTTTTCGAGCTGTGCGGCGAGATGCTCAGCCTCCATCGGATCTTGTGTGGTGAGAAGTCGCAGCGCGAGCGCGGGCTCATCCATGCGCGACGCGGCGTTTATCCGCGGAGCGATGGAGAATCCGATATCGTCTTCCGTGAGCTCAGAACGTTTCAGCCGAAGTTTGTTGCACAGCGCGGCAATGCCGGGACGCGGCGACTTGCGAAGCACCATGAGTCCCCAATGCGCCAGCACGCGGTTCTCACCGATGAGCGGCACCATATCTGCGACCGTCGCAATGGCAACAAGGTCGAGAAGCCACTTCTCCCATCCGTCGGCGACCGCGAGGAAATTCGCTATGCCGCGCGCTTTCCCTGCAGTGAGCGTTGCTTGGACGAGTTTGAACGCGACAGCGGCACCGCACAGGTGCGGGAACGGATAGGGAGCACGTTTCGGATTGAGCACAGCGACAGCGTCCGGAAGCGCCCCGGTTATCTCATGGTGATCGGTGACAATGACATCAACACCTTTTTCGCGCGCGAACCGCACCGCGGAAAGTGCTGTCGTGCCCACGTCAACGGTGATGATCAATTTCACGTCTCGTGCCGCTAGTGCGGCTATGGCATCTTCATGGAACCCGTATCCCTCGCGGTCGCGGTGGGGTAAATAGACTTCTGTATTGGCATATCCGATCTTGGCAAAAAAATCGGAGAGCACCGCCGCGCCAGGGATGCCATCGCAGTCGAAATCAGCGTAGATAGCGACACGCTCATTCCTCGCAATAGCACCGAGTATTCGCTCCGCGGCGATGGCCATGCCGGCAAGAAGTTCTGGTGCATGCGTATGTAACGCATAATCCGGCTGTAGGAACGCCCTGATATGTTCATCAGATTCGATCCCCCGCTTCGAAAGCAGGGACCGAACGAGATCAGAAAGTTCCATGATCCACATAGTATATCGTATTCGGTTTTGATGCTGATACTAGATACTCGATACGCGATATCCTATACTGTTCCTATGGCCAACAACTGCGTGTTCTGCAAGATCATCCGGGGAGAATTACCGAGTTTTCGGGTCTACGAAGATGAGCGAACGCTCGCCTTTCTCGATATTAATCCCGTAAACCGCGGACACACGCTCGTGATACCGAAAGCGGACGACACGCGCAACATTTTTGACGTATCACCCGAAGATTGGAGTGCGACGACGGAAACCGCGCGGAAAGTCGCACATGCGGTGGAAAAAGCGCTCGATGCCGACGGCGTCAACATCGTCATGAATAACCGTCCGAACGCCGGACAGGTCGTTGACCATCCGCACATCCACGTGATCCCCCGATTCAAGGGTGACGGTCTCACGCAGTGGAAACGCATTGATTACAAAAAAGGCGAGGCGGAGTC
>JBAYUL010000104.1:0-3211 GCA_041675105.1 Minisyncoccota bacterium | reverse complement strand
GGATTGATCGTGGTCAGGACTGTCATCCATGACGGTAAGCCCTGCAGCGGAAAGAGCGCACCGGAAAGGAAGAAGATGGGCTGCACCAGGAAGTTCATGATGAGCTGGAACCCCTGCATATCCGAAAGCAGCGACGCGACCATGATGCCCAGTGCAGAGAATAAGGTCGCGATAAGAAGCATCACCAGGATCGCCGGTATCACGAGCGCCCAGCTGTACGGGTGAAACCCGAAGAAGAGCGTGAGGAGAAGTACGATGCATCCTTGGGCCGTCGAAACCGTTGCGCCACCGAGCGTTCGCCCGAGCATGACCGCGACGCGCGGCACCGGAGCGACAAGTGTTTCTTTCAGAAAACCGAACTGCCGGTCCCAGATGACTGCCATGCCATTGAAAATGGAACTGAAGATGATGGTCATGCCGATGATGCCCGGCACGAGGAACTCGATGTAATTGCCCTGCCCCGCCGCTTGGAATATCGAACCGAGCCCGTAGCCGAGCGCGAGAAGATAAAAGATCGGCTGCCCGAGCGCGCCGACAATGCGTGAGCGCGAGCGAGTGAATTTCTTCACTTCGCGCAACCACATGATGTAGATCGTACGTAGCATATTATTGTCAGCGTCCGCCGCCGCCCCATACGCGGCGCATACCGCGCAGGGTATCAAGTGAGCTGGCTTCCTCCTCGCGGATAGCTCCGCCCGTGAGTTTCAAGAAGGCTCCTTCCAAAGAGTCGGCGCCAGTCTGTTTCTTGAGCTCGTCCCCATTCCCCATCGCCACGATCTTGCCGTGGTCGATGATAGCGATGCGCTGTGCAACGCGATCGGCCTCTTCCATGTAGTGCGTCGTGAAAAATACAGTGATGCCCTCGCTCTTGTTGAGTTTCAGGAGGTATTCCCACATATGGTTGCGCGTCTGCGGGTCGAGTCCGAGCGTCGGCTCATCGAGAAAGATTATTTTAGGATGATGCAGGAGTCCGCGAGCTATCTCAAGCCGGCGCTTCATGCCGCCAGAGAATTCTTTTACATAGTTGTCCTTACGGTCGTAGAGCTCGACAAATCTCAGCAGCTCCTCCGTTCGCTCTTTGCGGAGCGGTTGCGGAACGCCGTAGAGCACGCCGTGGAACTCCATGTTCTCCTCCGCCGTGAGGTCCTCGTCGAGCGACGGGTCCTGAAAAACGATGCCGAACGCATGCCGCACCGCGTCCGGATCCTTCACCGGATCGTTGCCGTCGATCGCTATCGCACCTGCGCTTGGCTGGAGCAGCGTCGTCAGCATTTTAATGGTCGTCGACTTTCCCGCGCCGTTGGGCCCGAGGAATGCGAATATTTCGCCTTTCCCGACCGAAAAGGAAACGTCGTTCACGGCGGTAAAATCACCGAACTTCTTGGTGAGATTCTTTGCGTCGATGATCGAGTCCATGAAGAGAACAGTATACCGCAGGCGACCATGACAACGAGGTGAACGAATGAGAGTCAAAATGAACGCCTCAACGGGCGTTGAGGCGTTTGACTTGGCTCTATTGGCTGATCTTTCAGCAAACGCTCCTAAAGCGGATTGCGGACAGGTTGCGGAGCGTCTTGTTCGGCTCGCGCCGCGATGGTCTCCATCATTTTGACCGCCTCCTTAGGATACTTCCCCCTCGCGGTCTCGTCGGAAAGCATGATGGCATCGGCGACACAAAGTACGGCGAACGCCACATCAGTGACTTCCGCTCGCTCGGGCGTCGGATGTTCTGTCATCGAGAACAGCATTTCGGTCGCGACGATCACAGGCTTCCCCGCCAACTTTGCACGTCGTATCGTATCGCGCTCAATAAAAGGCAGGTCCTCCATCGGTACAGCGAGTCCCAGATCGCCGCGCGCGATCATGATGGCATTGGCGCTCGCGATGATCTCGTCGATATTCGTCACCGCTTCGGCGCGCTCTATCTTGGCAATGATAGGAATAGCCGCGCCGCGTTTCTCTATTTCGGCCCTGAGCGCTTCGATATCGCTCGCACCTCCCACATATGATTGCGCGATGTATTCGACACCTTGCGTGATGCCGAACTCAAGGTCGATGAGATCTTTCTCGGTTATTTCTGCTTTCGCCGAATCGAACGCGTGGCCGGAGCTTGTTTGTCCGCGCGGACCGGCAAGGTCCTGAATAAGCGGCACTCGTTTATTCGCCGCTCGTGCAGCTGCACGTATGGCCGCAATATAGCTTCCGTTGGATTCAAAGGTGCCGTGGGAAAAATTGATACGGGCGACGTCCATGCCGAGAGATATCAGCTCCGCAACGATGGCTTCCTCGCCCGATGAGGGGCCGATGGTCGCTATGATCTGTGTACGCGAGGTCATGTTCGTTCCGTTATAACACGCAATCGCTCGTATTTCGCGACCCGTTCAGGACGTCGGAGTGCGCCGGCTTTCAGTCCGAACGCATCGACCGCGTAGGCGAGGTCCGCGATGAAGTCGTCGTCCGTTTCTCCGCTCCGATGGCTGACGATCACGTCGATACCGTTCTCTTTTGCGGCGCGTACCGCGTCGAGCGTTTCGGAGAGCGTCCCTACCTGATTCGGCTTCACGATAACAGCGCGTATCGCGCCAGCGCGCGCTGCCGATGCGATCCTCTCGGCACTCGTTACCGTAAGATCATCGCCGACGACCCGGATATCGAGCGAGGACTGCAAGGCCGCGAATCGCGGCATCGCATCCTCGTTGAACGGGTCTTCTATCGAGATGAGTGGGAACTCCGCCGCAAGGGAATGGTAGAGGTCCAGGAGCCGCGCCGTGTCCATGTGTGTGCCGCCCACCGTGTAGATGCCGTCCGCGAAGAATGATGATGCGGCGGCATCGATCGCGATGCGGATCGAATCGATCACACCCGCGCGCATCGCAGCTTCGGTGAGGAGTCGGAACGGCTCGTGGGGGTCTTTCTCCTGTATGACAAAGCCGCCCTCATCGCCCATCGAATGCGATGCGTTCTCTCCGTAGCGGGCGTCGATCGTTGAGATCAACGCTGCTTCGAACCGGTGCGCGATATCGATCGCTTCCGAGATCGAATCCGTTTGCGGAACGATCATGTGTTCTTGGAACGACAGCGGTGTCGTCGCATGCTTGCCGCCGTTGATGTAGTTCATATAGAGAAGCGGGACTGACCGCGGAGCCGGGAGCCCGGCAAGTGCGCCGAGATGCTCGAACACCTCGATCCGTTTCGAATGCGCTGCCGCTTT
>JBAYUL010000103.1:0-3245 GCA_041675105.1 Minisyncoccota bacterium | reverse complement strand
TCTGCGCAATTGGCGCTATGGCGAGTGGGTGCTCGTGCTCAACGGCGTCCTCCAGGCCGTTTTCGGCGGCTCCATGGCCTTTGCGGCGGTGTATCTGGCCTCGACCGGTGCGCTCTCGGTCGGGGATATCGTACTCGTGCTTACCATTATATTCCGTATCGAGGGGCTTCTGCTCTTTCTCGGGTCTCACCTCAACGGATTTGCCGAAACATGGGGCGAGATACAGGAGTCGCTCGAAGAGATCCTCGAACCGCATCAGATACCCGACAAAGAGGGCGCCATCGATCTCAAGATGGACAATGCTGCCATCGATATCGAAGACCTCACGTTCACCTTCGAGGCACAGCCGGTATTCCGAGATCTGTCCCTCCATATTCCGTCGGGGCAACGCGTCGGCCTTGTCGGACGCAGCGGCGCCGGCAAGACCACGCTGGTGCGCCTTTTGCTCCATCACCACGACATCCAGCGGGGCTCGATAAAAATAAGCGGGGCCAACATCGCGAATGTGACGCAGGACAGTCTGCGCGAGGCGCTCGCAGTGGTGCCACAGGAACCGCTCCTCTTCCATCGGAGCGTGCGTGAGAACATCAGCTATGGGAAACCCGACGCGACGGATGAAGAGATCATCCGCGCAGCGCAGCTGGCACAGGCGCACGATTTCATCCTGCGCCTGCCGAAGGGATACGAAGCGCTCGTCGGCGAACGGGGCATCAAGCTTTCCGGCGGCGAGCGCCAGCGCATCGCGATCGCGCGCGCCATCCTGAAGAATTCACCGATCCTTCTAATGGACGAGGCGACGAGCGCGCTCGACAGCGAGAGCGAAGTGCAGATACAAGCGGCGCTTCACGCGCTCATGGAAGGGAAGACCGTCATCGCCATCGCGCACCGTCTCTCGACGCTCCGGCAAATGGACCGCATCATCGTGCTCGAGCGTGGCGCGATCGTAGAGGAGGGAACGCATGAGCAGCTCGTTGCAAAGGGCGGCCTCTATGCTGAACTGTGGAACCACCAAGCCGGCGGATTCATCAAGGACTAATCTGTGCGCGATGAAGGAATCGGAGCCTCGGCCTACCCCACGTCAAGGGGTCGCTCTACCACTGAGCTAATCGCGCATTATACAGACCACAAGAACAATTCACGTTTCTTACCGAGGATGTTCCCACATCATCCACCAGAGGTAAGCGCGTTATGTTCACTTGCTGACGAACGGGAAAACTATAGCAGAATACACGCTTTTTCGGTAGTCTAGAGTCTATGCGAGTCATTCATCTTGATGGGACAAATCTTATAGATGCGGCAAGCGAAGCCGCAGCGGTAGTGCGAAAAGGCGGCGTGGTCTTATATCCCACCGACACGCTCTACGGGCTCGGTGCCGATGCTTTTTCGGACGACGCGGTCGCGAAGGTATTCCGTATCAAAGGGCGCAACGAGGGTAAACCGATGCACGCGATCGTCGATGGTCTGGGGATGGCAGAAAGGTACGGTGATATTTCCGAAGATACAAAAAAGCTCGCGGCCGCTGTTCCGCGCGGCCAGCTGACATTCATCGTGCGAAAACGGGCTGACGTGGTAAACGGGATCTCAAAAGATATCTCGACGTTCGGCTTCCGTATACCGGACAACGATTTTTGTATTCAAATGCTCCGCGCATTCGGCAAGCCGATCACAGCGACAAGCGCGAACAGGGCGGGAGAAACGCCGCTGCGAAGCGTCGATGCGATACTCGAACAGCTTGGTCTGCCTGCACAGGTAGGCGATGCGGCGAACGGCATCGATCTCATAATCGATGCCGGAGAACTTCCCGTGCGCAAGGCGTCGAGCGTCGTAGACCTTTCCGGCCCCGAGCCGAAAATGCTTCGTGAGGGAGCCGTTTTGGCGTCGCAGGTCATGGAGATCCTTCGACGGTAATGACGCTTTGACGGGGCGGGGCAATGAGATGGCGAGCTTGCGAGCTCTCTCTCACCGGGTACACTGGGGACGTGAGGGGTCATTTTATAAACTATATGTGTGCGTTATGGATATAAAGAACAGAACGAATTGGATCATCGCAGGAGCGGTAGTGATCGTGCTTATTGTGGTCGGATGGTGGCTTTTTTCGAAGCCGCCGTCGAATGATGTGACGGGTGTAGCGACGAGCACCGGCTCGACGTCCACGTCGACGAACGCGACATCCTCGCTCAATACAGTGGATGCCGCGACAGGAGAAGAAGTGACGGTGCAAGATCAGCCGGCGGGAGACTCGGTGCGGGTAGCAGAGGCAAAGCTCTCGCGCGTGAGCTGGATCGCCGTTCGCGACGATCTGCGCATCTACGGTGCCGCGCGCGTTACGCCGCCGACAGGCGGGGGAACGGTACAGGACATCACCGTGCCTCTCCTCCGAAACACGACCACGGACAAAACGTACAAGGTCGTCGTCTACGCTGATGACGGTGACGGTATATTCGACTTCAAGAAAGACTTGCTGGTGAGCGGCCTCGAGGGGTCGTTCATGGCCCTCAACGGCGACTAATCCTTCTTCGGATGATCCTTTACCTTGGCGGCGTCCGCGACGCGCCAGAGGTACCAGGACGCAGCCGTGGCGTGCATACGCCACGGCTGCGCTATTTTCTCCATACGCTTTTTATCCGGCATTTCACGCAAGCCGTAGACGACTTGGAATCCTTTGCGAATAGCGAGATCGCCGACGGGAAGGATGTCGGGTCGGTAGAGCGTAAATATAAGGAGCATGTGCGCGGTCCATTCGCCGATGCCTTTGACCTGGATGAGATGATCTATGATCTCCTGGCTCGTCATCTTCGGGAATTTCTTCTCGTCGATGGTGCCGTCAACGATCTTTGCAGCAAGGTCTTTTAGATACACGACTTTTTGCGACGACAGCCCCGCTGCGCGAAGCTTCTCTACCGGGATCTTGATAAGCGCCTCAGGCGTCGGTTTGTTCTTCGGAAAGAGTGCCTGCACGCGCGCCAGTATCGAGGCGGCCGCTTTGCCCGAGATCTGTTGATAGATGATAGAGCGGATAAGAGACGGGAATACACCGCGAGAATTGGCATGGTAACGGGAGAGATCGAGCGGACCGTGTTTGCGCACAACGGGCGCCATCTTCTTGTCCTTCTTCAACGCTTTGATCGAGTCGGAAAAATCGGGATGCCGCATGCGCCAATACTATGCGCTACTGCCTTATCGTGAAAGAGGCCACGGTCGGTACGCCACTCTCGTCGATAGAGTATGTAAAGTCCGCGACATAT
>JBAYUL010000102.1:0-3281 GCA_041675105.1 Minisyncoccota bacterium | reverse complement strand
TCACGCCGCAGCAGGGAGCATACATCCAGCCCAACATGCAAATGCCGATCAGCTCATTCTATCCATATCCCTCAAACATCAGACAGATCACGTACTATCTGAACGACGCCCCTATAGGAAGCGCTACGCAGCCCCCCTACGCGATCACGTACGTTCCGACGAACCGCGGACCCTCGATACTCAAGGCCGTCGCTGAGACCACCACAGGAGCCCAGGAGACCCAAGTGATATCGATCACGATGCAATAAAACTATGGCCGGGGAAGCTGTCGCGAGGGTTTCTTTGAAACGGTCACCCTTCCTATACGGCGCGCATTCGAAACGTACCTTTCCCAGTTGAAGATCCCTTTAACGTTCCGCGCAGGCCACTTCTTCCGAACGGGTCCCTGATCTATCTCCGAACAGCACTGGCCTTCTTCAAGATAGAGGTGGGGAAGTCGAGGCCAACATCGCCGGTCACGACGGCATCAAATATTTCCTTATGTCGGTCCAAATGACCCTGTTCCCCGTTGAGATATCCAACGGAAAGAACAACGCCGTGCTTCTCGCCATCCACCATATGAACATCCCCCTCGTGGTCACCGAGGAGAAGCACGTTCGGTCGTTTCAGGACCTTTCCTGCCCACGCTTCGTGATGAGCGTGAGATTCATTCTTCGTCATTGAAGTAACAATATCTTTATCCCACCCGACACACCGGCCGCTTTCGCCAAATTTGGCGAAGTTGGAAATAATATGAACATTGTTCGAATGAACACCGTGGAACTTCAAATACTCCGCAATAAGATCCCCGAGTCCGGCTGAAAAGATGAGCACAGGCACCTCATGCTTCCGAGCAAGGCGCATAAACGTATCCATTCCCGGCCGCGGAAGGAGGAGGCCGGACTGAGCGATCTTTTTCACTACATCTCTGCTGAACCCGAGCTCAATGCAGTTCTGCTGCCATGCCCGCACCCATGTTTCCATATGCTTCGTTTTTGTGGCCGCGTCCATATGGAGGTCCACTTCGATGGGACGATACGTGTCGAACAGCTCTTTCGCGCGTCGCCCATATTCTTCGGGCATAAAGAGCCAAAGCGTGCTCAGGCTCGTATTCACACCGCCGTCCGCTCGTGTGCTGGAGGTCAGCGTGCGATCGAAATCCGCAACGATGTGGAGCGAGCCCATACCGAGTTCTCGTAATCGCTCGACCTTCCCTTCGAAAAGATCGGGGTCGGCGATCACCACACCATCATGCGCTCCCTCCAATTTTTGGAGCGACTCTTTTTTCATATCACCGATTGAGCGGCATCACGAGGTACATGAATGACTTGTCGGAAACGCCGCGAACAACGAGTGGCTTACCTGCACCAGCGAACGAAAGCGAGAGGCTGTCAGACGCGACCGAAGAGAGGCAGTCAGCGAGGTACCCTATATGGAAATTAATGTCGAGGTCCTCGCCCGAGATCGCGGCGTCGATCGAATCGGACATCTCTCCGACGTCAGCGCTGCGCGCGGTCGCTGAGAATATCTTTTTCTTGGGATAGATGTGCAGCCCTACGTGCATGTCGTTCCCGGAGAACACGCGCGCCTTGCGGAGCATTTCCGCGAAATCGCTCTTGAGCACTGTCGCTTCGGTAGTGAAGGTCTTCGGGACGATCTCTTTGTAGTTGGGGAAGGTCGCATCAACGACGCGTGATACATAGCGGGTGCCGCCGCCCATCACAACGAGCTGGGCATCTTCCGCGGTGATAGAAATAGTGTCACCTTCGATGCGCTCGAGTATGTGGACGAGCTCAAGTGCGTGACGCAGCGGGACGAGGAGGTCACCATTCATCTTCGCGCCCGTCTCTGCGATGGTCTTTTCTGCGAGACGGAAGGAATCGGTGGCAACACACACGAGCTTTCCCTCTTTTATAGAAAGGTAAATGCTTCCAAGGTCCGGACGGATCATCGACGGCGACGCCGCGTAAGAGACCGCTTGCAGGCCATTCATAAGCTGCTCACGCGAAAGAGTGATGATGTTTTTTGTCTCATTCTTAGGAAGCGCAGGGAATTCACTGTGCGGTATTGATTTAATGAGCGTCTTGGTCCCACGTGATTCGATGAGTAGATTCGCCTCGTCGGTCGAAAACATCACTGTATCGGCGCTTATCGAACGGATGGTTTGTGAAAGTATTGATGCGGGGACCGCCACAACACCGGGCTCCTCAATATCACCCAATACAATGGCCTCTACACCTGCTTCAAGGTTTGTCGCCTTCAATACAATATCTTTTCCTGCATCAATAAGAATACAAGAGAGTATAGGGAGTGATTCTTTTTTCCCAGTGATCCTCTCTGCCATAAGGATCGCGTTCAGTATTTGATCTTTGGTTGTTGTTATCTTCATACCGGTTTTTATAAAGAATCTATTACTACTACTAGTGGTGTGGACGACGGGGATAAGTCAATTTTATTAAGCTATAGCTGAGCGGAAGGTGCGGGTGCTCTCTGTTGAAAAGAGCTGTGTGAAGAATGTATGAAAAGGGGACAACGTCTCTTTTGGTTTATTCGCCGAAGTTGTCAGAATGTTGTGCATAGGTTGTCAGATGCTTATCCCGGTGTTTATACACGGCGTGTCCACAGGTTATGCATGGATGAGCGTGCGGATGTGGTCGAGTTCTTGCTCGAGCGCGTTGTTGGTCTTGATCTCCTCCTTTATCTTTTCGCAGGAGTGAATGACCGTCGTGTGGTCACGTCCGCCAAGCTTCTCCCCTATCGAAGGATACGAGACACTGAATTCCTCGCGCAGGATATACATGATGATCTGCCGAGGCTTTACGACCTCTTTCTTGCGCGTCTTTTCATAGATGCTTTTTTCCGCGATCTCATAGTAATTCGCGATACGCCGAACGACCTCGTCGATAGAGACGCCGCGATTCGGCTTCACGTTGTGCTTGATGAGCGCGCGCACGTCCGCATGCGAGATCGCCTTCCCCTTCAATTGGGATTTGCACACGATCATGTTGAGCACCCCCTCGAGTTCGCGGATGTTGCCGCGTACATTTTCGGCGATGTATTGGATAATGTCGTCGGGTATGGAAAAGCCATGTTGCTCGATCTTGGCTTTAATTATGGCTATTCTGGATTCTACATCTGGCTCTGGGATCTCGGCGATCATACCGGCTGAGAAACGGCCCTTGAGGCGGTCCTCAAAACCCGGAAGAAGCGTCGGGTGCTTATCGCTCGAGAAAACGATCTGTTTGTTGTTGTCGTGGAGTGCGTTGAAGAGGTGGAACAGCTCCTCCTGTGTCTTCTCGGTG
>JBAYUL010000101.1:0-3341 GCA_041675105.1 Minisyncoccota bacterium | reverse complement strand
GGAGCGATGCTTTCCGTCCTTATCCTCGCTGTATTCGGAGGATCGAAGCGGATGCGGTGGATCGCGGTCGGCTCAGTGGTCGTGGTCGTCGCGCTTGGCGGCCTTATCAAGCTCGAACGCAATACCGCTTTCGTGCAGCGTATCGGTTTCCTTGAGCGATTGGCATCGATATCAATAACCGATCAAACGATCGCATCGCGCTTTATAAACATGTCCATCGCCCTGAAGGGGGTGAAGGAGCGACCGGTGTTCGGCTGGGGGCAGGAGAACTACGCCGTCGTATTCGACAAGTACTATGATCCGCGAATGTATCGAAATGAGCCGTGGTTCGATCGCGTACATGACATCATCTTTGATTGGTGGGTCACGGGTGGTACGCTCGGACTCCTCGCATACCTCTCAATTTTTGCAGCGACGCTTTGGGCGCTCTGGCGTTCGGGCGCATTCACACTGGCGGAACGCGCGATACTCACGGGCCTCCTGGCGGGGTACTTCGTCCACAATCTCACCGTTTTCGACAATATTACGAGCTACATCCTCTTCGGCACACTCCTCGCGTACATCGCGTATCGTTCGAGCGAGCACCTGGGTGCGAAACCGATCGTCTCGGGGGAGATCTCTCGCAACGGCTTCCCGTATGCAGTGCTCGTGTTCGCAGTTCTCACCGCAGGTGTCGTGTGGCAGGTGAATGCGAATGCCTTCTTCGCCAACCGCACGCTCCTTGCGGCGATATCACAGCAAGGAAATCCCGACATCAACCTCGCGTATTTTGAAAAGGCGATATCGTACGGCAGCCTTGGAACGCAGGAAGCGCGCGAACAGCTCTCGCAGGGTGCTTCGCAGATAGCGCGGGCAACGGAAATTTCTCTCACGACAAAACAAGCGTTCTATGATGTGGCGACCAGAGAGATGCAGGCCCAGGAAAAAGTATCGCCACTCGATGCGCGCTTCCCGCTCTTTCTCGGCGTCGTATATCAGGCATTCGGTAACTACGAGGAAGCGGCCCGGTCGTTCAACGCAGCGCATCTTCTTTCTCTCAATAAACAGTCCATCTATTACGAGATAGGGCAGAATGCAATCGCTCGAGGCGACTTTGTTGCCGCTGTTGCCGCTTTCAAGACCGCCTTTGAACTCGAGACCAGTAATATGGATGCACGTATCTTTTATGCTGCAGGACTGATACGTGCCGGGAACGATGCCGCCGCGCAGGAGCTTTTGAAGCCGGCTATAGAAGCTGATCGCGCAGCCGACTCGCGCATCCTTTCCGCGTACTCCGCACGCAAGCGTCTCGACCTGGCGATACCGCTATGGCAGGCGCACATTGTCGCGAAGCCCGACGACGCGCAGGCGTACTTTACGCTTGCAGCACTCTATTTTTCGGGCGGCAATTCTGCAAAAGCCATTGCGACCCTTGAAGCGGCCGCAAAGGCGGTGCCGTCCGTCGCGTCGCAGACGGAGTCGGTCATTCAGCAGATCAGGAGTGGCACGGCGAAAATGCAGTAAAGAGGCGCTCGGTACTCGTGTGTTTCGGAACCCGGATTTTCTGCTGAAAACCCTTAATCCTCGGCTCTTCGCCTGCGGGAGGTTCCGAAACACACGAGTACGCTCGCTTGGGCCAAAGCTACGAATTGTCGGCCCGTCGGCCTGCGGGACACCCCAGAAGACACTTCTGCACTGGCTTGATGCGCAGGGAGCTTGAACACGCGAGGGAAGAGCGGTAAAATACGTCTGTGAGTGCCACAAAGTGTGGCTCTTAGATTGAAAGTCGCGAATGTACCTGCCGCAAGGCAGGTATTTCGTTTTCGGCACGAGAAATCGGTGCGCCTGCTTTGTTGCGGGCCCCGCAGATGCACCTCACCGTACCAATGTACGGCTCGGCATATCTGCCGCCCGCGCCTCGCATTTGCGCCAATTTCTCGTGCCTTTTGATCGTCCTCGGGAGGCCGGTTGTCAAAGTGCGTAGTGGTGCTACGCTTATTTCAGTACTTCGCAAAGGGCGTGATGCGGAGGGCGGCGGCACTCACATAAGACTTTCACTTTTTGGAGCTCGCACCCGTCCTCCGCAGCGCGCCTTTTTTGATGATCGTAATGTGCTTCTTTAAAATTGAAACACATGAGAATATTTTCACACATCACGCAAAGTTCACTGATTTTCTTTTGTAATAGTTATCCACATAAATGAGTGCGAAATCTTTTGTTCGCGCACATGAGTGCAATAATTAATAAAACGCTCTTGCGTTTCGCGCGCGAAGCGAGGTCGAGTTTAATACTCAACAAACATATTTATCGTATGGCAAAGAAAAAGAAGGCAAAGGCCAAGGGCAAGAAGAAGGCGAAGAAGGCGAAGAAGAGCCGCTAGTCTCTCGAAAACAGTCTCTCCTCGGAGAGGCTGTTTTCTTTTGGGCAAGAATCGCACGAGACACTTTTTTGATGTAGGATGGCTCGATGACGTTCTGGAAACGATTGTTGGGAGACGAAAACGCGACGGCGCTCAAAAGCGCAGAATCCATCGTTGCGCCGGTGAATGCACTTGAGGAGTCATTTCGTGCCCTTTCGGACAGTGAACTTAAGGCAAAAACGGTCGAATTTCGGGAGCGATTGAATACCGGTACCTCTCTGGATGATATGGCACCGGAGGCATTCGCGGCGGTACGGGAGGCGTCACGCCGCACCCTGGGGCAACGCCACTTCGACGTACAGCTGATCGGAGGAATGATCCTTCACAGGGGAAATATCGCAGAGATGCGTACGGGGGAAGGCAAGACGCTTGTCGCAACGCTACCCGCGTATCTCAATGCGCTTACCGGCAAGGGCGTGCACGTCGTTACGGTCAACGATTATCTTTCTCGACGTGACGGCGTATGGATGGGTCAAATATACGATGCACTCGGCATGACCGTCGGAGTCATCAACCATGAGGCGTCCTTTCTCTATGATCCTTCGCATGCGACGGATGACAAAGAACGCGATGAGATAGGCGGTTTCAAGATCGCATATGACTTTCTTCGTCCGAGCACACGCCGCGAAGCGTATGCCGCCGACATCACGTACGGCACCAACAACGAGTTCGGCTTCGATTATCTGCGCGATAACCTCGAATACCTCCCGGAGAATCTCCGCCAGCGTCTTCCCGATGCGGGCGGCTATCACTATGCGGTCGTGGACGAAATAGACTCGATCCTTATCGACGAGGCGCGCACACCGCTCATCGTTTCGGCCGCTGTCTCCGAGGCAGAGTCGTTGTACCAGCGTTTCGCCGCCATCGCGGGGACCCTCATACCCGAAGAGGACTACACGGTAGATGAGAAGCACAAGCAGATCCAGCTTTCCGATGCCGGCAT
>JBAYUL010000100.1:0-3354 GCA_041675105.1 Minisyncoccota bacterium | reverse complement strand
GGCGCGATAGGGACCTTTTGTGTCACACTTGTGGCGCTTCGCTTGGGAGAGAAGCATATCCGGAAAGTCGACTGGCTCAGCTTCGGATGCGCACTTTTCGCCATTGTGCTCTGGCTCATCACTGATACGCCGCTCGTGGCCGTCGTCATCGCGGCGATCATCAACTTTCTCGCGATGTTTCCCACATTCAGGAAGTCATATTCGAACCCATTCCAAGAATCGACCAGTATTTGGATCCTTGATGTTATCCGTTTCTCTATCGGCATCGTTGCGCTGGAGTCTCTCAATCTGACGACGGCGCTGTTCCCGTCGGCGCTCGTATTCGGGAATGTGCTTCTCATCGTTATGATACTCGTGCGCCGTAGACAACACTTGCATACGACATGACATTCGACTATCACGTGATACTCGGCGCGCTCGCCGTCCTCGTGGGCCTCATGCGCTACGCGCTGTACTATCGCGACATCTTTCGGGGGAAGACGAAGCCACATCCGTTCTCGTGGTTCGTGTGGGGCGTCATGAATGTCATCGTATTCGTGGCCCAGGTCACATCGGGTGCCGGAGAGGGCGTATGGGCGACCGGGCTCGTTGCGTTCGCGTGCCTCTCCATCTCTTTCATAGCGCTCTTCAAGGGCGAAAAACAAATCACCCGGCTTGATTGGGCCTGCTTCATTGCGGCCATTCTCGGTGTCATTCTCTGGCAGATCACCAAGCAGCCGCTGCTTGCCGTCATTATCGTGACGATCACCGATGCGGTCGCCTATATCCCTACCTACCGGAAATCATTCATGAGACCTCACGAGGAAACGGCGTCCTCGTATCTCTTGGCGGCGCTCAGATCGGTCCTTTCGATCGGTGCACTCGAATCTTTCGCGCTCGTGAACTGGCTCTTCCCGGCGTCACTCGTGCTCACCGACGGCGGTTTTGCGCTCATGCTCTGGATTCGACGCCGGCAGATGAGCTGGTACAATAGCCCGCAATGAGTCGTAATTTCAAGGCCCTGCTGAATGCCCAATGGGAGCAGCAAAAGTTTCTCTGTATCGGCCTTGATCCCGATTTCGATCGAATTCCCGATGCTGCACGAACGACGGGAGTGCATGAGACGCTCGTCAATTTCGGTCGGGCCATCGTGGATGCCACCCTCGATATTGCGGGGTCGTACAAGCTCAATAGCGCCTTCTACGAGGCGCATGGGGAGACGGGTTGGGGAGCGTTGCAGGAGACCATAGAGGATATTCAGGAGCGCGCACCCGAGATACCAATAATTCTTGATGCCAAGCGCGCTGATATTGGTAACACGAACAGTGGGTACGTCGACGCGGTATTTGAGAATTTGAACGTCGATGCGGTCACAGTGCACCCGTATCTCGGCGCCGAAGCGATGCAACCCTTTCTCGATCAGAAAGACAAGGGCGTCTTTGTTCTTTGCCGCACGTCAAATTCAGGTGCAGGTGAGTTTCAGGATCTGATGGTCGGCAACGAGCCTCTCTATATGCAGGTGGCACGCAATGTGAATACGCTGTGGAATACCAACGGGAATTGCGGTCTCGTGGTGGGTGCGACGTATCCCGAAGAAATGAAAAAAATACGCGCTATTGCCGATGACATGCCTTTTCTTATTCCCGGTATCGGTGTGCAGGGCGGCGATTTGGAGAAAACTGTACAAGCGGGAAAGAATAGCCGAGGCAGCGGAATGATAATCGCTGCGTCTCGGGCCATACTGTTTGCATCGAAGGGAAGTGATTTCGCCGCCGCAGCGCGCGCAAAAGCACAGGAGCTCGATGGCGCAATTAGAAAAGCATTATAGAATAGTTGGAATTATATGGATGAATCTCAAGTGCTGGAAGTTTTGCAAAAAGTAGGCGCGTTTCGATCAGGTCACTTTGTTTTCACTTCTGGATTGCATGCGGATACGTATGTGAACAAAGATGCTCTGTATCCATACACGACGGAGACATCGCGTTTGTGTCGGGAAATGGCGCGCCGGTTCAAAGATAAGAATGTCGAGGCGGTCTCCGGTCCGGCAATCGGTGCGGCAATTCTTGCCCAATGGACAGCCTTTCATCTGACGGACCTGATGGGGCACGAAGTGTACGCCGCCGGAGCGGAGAAAGACGGGCAGGGCGGATTCGTCTTGCGTCGTGGATACGAAAAAATAGTGGACGGGAAGAATGTGTTGGTCGTGGAAGACCTCACAACGACGGGAGGTTCACTGAAGAAGGCAATTGAAGCAGTGGAAACGGCTGGCGGAAAAGTCGTCGGAGCGATCGCGCTCTGCAACCGCGGAGATGTGACCCGAGAAATGGTGGGAAACCCACCTATATTTGACCAGCTCCTTAAGTTGCATCTTGAACAATGGGAAGCCGGTGAGTGCGAGCTATGCAAACGGGGGATTCCCGTGAATACCGACATTGGGCACGGCAAAGAATTTCTTGCATCAAAAGGCTAGGCGCTCACTGCTTCTTCATGAGGCCGCGTGATATACTTGCCGCCATACTAGGCTAAGGGATTATATTTTAAAATACATACTATGAAAGGAAACGCATGGATCTGGTGGCTTGTTGCAGCGATCGTCATCATCGGAGGCGGCTATTGGCTATGGCAGCAGAGCGCGAGTCCTTCGACGGATACCAACGTCACGTTGAGCGATGACGGGACTCCTGCCGCAGTGGATGCGGTAGAAGATGCGAATGCACAGTCCGCTAATGAGCAGGGCGCAGGGACGGGCGTGACCGTAGGAGTAGATGCAAGCGCGGGTACGGCAGCTTCCTCGGCGATTGTCACCTACAACGGCTCAAGTTTCTCGCCCGCGACCGTCACCATCAAAAAAGGAGGGAGTGTGACCTTTACCAGCACGGCAGGGAATATGTGGGTCGCTTCGGCGGCTCACCCCGCCCATACCGGATATGACGGTACTTCGCGTACGGCACACTGTGTCGCCGGGTATACGGGTGCTGCGCCGTTCGACCAGTGTGCAGCGGGCACGAGCTACACGTTCACGTTCAACAGTAGTGGTACGTGGCCTTACCACGATCACATAAACGCGAGCGCCTTCGGCAAAGTCGTCGTTGTACAATAAGCGGCATGATGTCCGGTGACGGCAGTGACGCTGAATTCCCAGAAGAGTTATTCCTGCGCCTGAAGCGTGCCGATGTTCTTCGCTACGGTGAGAATCCTCACCAGTCGGCGGCACTCTACCTTTCGGGAGAGGCGCGGCCATCGGTGGCGACGGCACGCAAGGTGCAGGGAAAAGAGCTTTCGTATAACAACATCAACGATGCCGATGCGGCGCTCGGATGCGTGTCGGAATTCACGCAGCCGGCATGCGTCATCGTGAAGCACATGAATCCCTGT
>JBAYUL010000099.1:0-3432 GCA_041675105.1 Minisyncoccota bacterium | reverse complement strand
TATCTTTGCCTAACCGGTTATCCCCTCTCTATGAAGAGCGGGTCGAAGATCTTTTCTTTCATGTCGTGTGCCACGATATTCCAATCATATTTCTCCGCCGCCATGGCACGCGCCGTCGCGACGACCGCCCGCACCTTTTCGGGATGCTCCATGATGTCCTTTACGGCAAGCGCCACCTGATCGGGCGAGTCCATATCCACTGCCCAGCCGGTGATGGGCTTGTCCGGATTCCGCTTCTCATCAAAAAGAAAATCGGCGATCCCCCCTTCCTGCGTAGCTATCACCGGTATGCCCGCCGCAAATGCTTCTACGAACGAGATCCCGAAACCTTCCGAGCGAGAGGCACGCACAAAAATATCGCTGGCCTGCAGATACTTCGGTATATCGTTGTTCTGTATTTCTCCCACAAAGGTGACACGGTCGTCGACACCGATCTTGCGCGCGAGCTTTCTAAGCGAATGTTCGTCAGGACCGATACCGATAACGATGAAGCGGACATTCGGCGGAAGGTGCGAAAGTGCCTTGATCACCACATCTATAGCGTTTTTGTGTACCAAGCGCGACATGGTGACTAGAAATACGTCGCCCATCCGTTTGCCAAGTCCGTCTTTGATCGCATTGATCTCTGCGGGCATCGACGGTCGCGAAAATCGCGCGACATCGACGCCGTTCGGGATTACCTCGAGTCTTCCGACGAAACCGCGGCGGCGCGCCCACTTCCCCAAAAATGTCGAGATGACCTGGATCACATCGGCGGTCTTAAAGACACGCGCAAAAAGCGGCCACAGCGGTATCATCATGCGTTCGATCTTTTCAAGCCGATCCCCCTCCTGAAGCGTCAAAATATACGGGACTGATGGACGGAATATCTTAAAGATCGCCGCGGGAATACCGCTCGAGTGCGCCATCATCGCCCACACTGCATCGTAGTGATGTTCCCGGTGGAGCGAGAGCGCTTTCCACGCAGCAAGGAACTGGAAGATGTGTTTATTGAGACGCAACGGATATCCATTGAGGTCGGTTATCGAGGGATTAGGTCTTGAGAACCCGATACGGTGCACGAGTACGTTCCCGATGCGCTCCATAGCGGGAAGCGTCGAATCAAATCGGAGCGTTACCATGTGGAATTCAATATCCGATGCATCGATCCTATTGGTGATCTCTTTAATAGCGATCTCCGCGCCCCCCACATATTTGGGGAAATAAGCGAGCGAAAGAATAAGCACACGTTTCATATGTGCACCAACTATAGCGGGAAATCATGAGGGCGGCCAATGGGCCGCCCTCCGTAGCAATAGATCATTCGCGCGGACGCCACGTCACGTTCACGCCGTGCTTTTGCACGAGTTCACCCAATTCGCCTAGGAAACCGGCGAACTGTTCCGGGCCTTTTCCCATTATTTGGAACAGCGCGCGAGCATACCGATGCGTCTGCCACCGCGGAATGTCACCCCGGTGCGGCGGTTCGATGACGACGACGTCATCGATCGTCGATCCGGCATAGCACGTGTCCGATGCAACGGCATGAAGGTCACGCAAGAAATGCCGGAGTCGCGGTTCCCCGCCGAGTACGGAGATCGCCTCTTTGTAGCAGCGGATGATATGCGTCGGGCTCGATACGAGAAAGAGCCTGTTGATATCTTCCTTGAGCGCCATGTTCGCGCTCGCGAGCAATTCTTCGCGGGTATTCTGCGAGGTAAGCTCGAGCCTGTGACGAATTTTCAGCCACCGGTGCAGACCTGTTTCGGTAGAGCCGGTGAGCTCCGCAAGTTCGGGAAGACGCTCGAGCGTGTACCGGTAGATGTACTCGCCTTCCTTCAGACCGCCTTTCTCGGACGCACCGGTAGAAAAGACGATCATGTCGGCGCGCTGCTCGATCGCGAGCAGGATCGCGCGCGGCACGCGGCCGAGACGGTCCTTTTTCGGGTCGCCCCAGACGATGTCATGCCAGCCGTCCGCCAAGAGATGGCAGCCGTGGACCAATACTGCAGTAGCCATGTGATGGCCCTCCCCTTGATTAATTTCTGGTGAGATTACAGCACAATTTCCCAGAAGATGCAACTTACATTTCTGCGGCGCCGTTATGTCTTTGAGCGAGCGCGCACGAATCCCGAATACGCGAAACGTATAGCGTTGGCAAAGGCATCTCCATCCCCCATTGATCGGCGCTCGACCGATCGATACTGTGATGCACTTTTTTCCTGCGCGGAATCGCCGCCATACACTTGATCGGCCTCCGAAAGTGCGCGGGAAAGAAACATGCGCTTCCAGAGAGGTACGTGCGACAGGTCCTGGTCGGCAAGCGTAATGAGGAGCGGCATTCCGCTTCCCTTTTTCAGAAAGGTGCCGGCGAGTGCTGCATAACTCGCCATGAGTGCCCAGGCAAAAAGGTACGAGTGTTTTTTGTGGAGCTCCCGCGCCTTCAAATTACCCAAAAAGGGCAACAGGTACTTGTCGCTGGTGCGGCCGGTTCCCACGCGATAGACTCGCACGTTGCCAGCGGGAGAGACCGCGCCGATCGCTTCTTTGGTAAAGAGCGTCGTCACGATATCAAATTGAATGCTCGGCATGCTTTTTACCAGATCGACGAGTGCATCTTCCGCCGGACCAGCCGTGGGATGGAACGTCGTCGAGAATACGAGGATCCGCCGCTCGAGCTTCTCTACCGGCGGATGATCATTGAGAAATTCGCGGATATATTCTTCGAGCGAACGCCGTGCGTTCCACCCCAATTCCCGGGCTTTCGACGTATCGAGACCGGAGCGCAGGCGGTTGCCGACGCGTTCGGGCATCATCAGAATGTCTCCCTGAAAAAGCTTCGCGACTTCGATGAGTGAGTACGCGCGCTCATTGCCGAGCCCGTACTCATCGCCTTGGCCGCGTTCGCCCACCACGATAAGCCCATCGACGATGTCGTCGACATGCGTGAAGTTGCGCTCCTGCGTTCCGGGAGCGGTGACCGTGAGCGGTGTACCGCGCAGATACATCTGTTTAAAACTTTCGATGACGGTGCCGTACACGCCGGTCCTCTCGCCCGGACCGAACACATTATAAAAATATGTGATCGCATACGGGAGTCCGGAACTTTCCCCTTTTTCTTTCACAAGTTCGGTATTATTCGCTTTCGTCGACGCATATGGTGATGTGTCGCGAGTTTTACCGTCATCGCCGAACTTCGTCGAAGAGCCCGCATACACCAGCTTGCAGCGACGATCGAGCCAGTAGTCGACGACCGCTTGAGTACCGACGGTATTCAGATCGTGTACGATATCCGGTTCGAGCACGCTCTGCTCGACGCGCGAATATTCTCCTAAATGATAGATGAGGTCGGGGTGCTCCGGCACGAGCGCGGCAATATCCTTGGTGTGGCCACGCCGATACTCGACGCCCTCTACATGATTATCGATCGAGCCGGCAAAATAATTATCGAGC
>JBAYUL010000098.1:0-3436 GCA_041675105.1 Minisyncoccota bacterium | reverse complement strand
GATTGGCTACTGGAAACGAAATAAAGGCATTCGCTGGTTCAATCCGACACAAAAACCTGCAATAGAAAAGACCGTGCGTTCATGGATTAGGAAATGAATCACCGCAAGATGACACCTTGCGATCGATATTCATGGCTAGAAAATCGACTTTTTGTTGTCTTCGATCAGCCGCCTAAGGAACTTATCGAACTCGAGCTCCTCGAGTTCGAGGATCTCATCAATGGTGAACCATTTATATTCTGTGTGTTCGTGACTGAGTGACGGCGTCCCCTCAATCGTTCCTGTATGCGTTATACGCACGACATGCCTGTCCGGCCATATCATGTCCTGAATTCCAAGCACTTTCGGCTCCGACGTCATCGTCAGGCCGGTCTCTTCCATTACCTCGCGTGCAAGATTCTCCATCATGGTACTCCCCGCTTCCATGCGTCCTCCGGGAATATCCCATTTACCTGGACCGTTCTTTTCAGCGGGAGCGCGACGTATCAATAAATACTTCCCTTCCGGGTTTTTGAGCAACACCTTCACGCCGACCTGAAGTTCCATATATTATTTTGAGTATAACTCAATCAATATACCGTCCAGATCCTTTATGAATACATACTTCCCGCCAAAGCCAGCGGTGTCTACATCAGTCTCAAAACCAACCCCTTTTTCCTTCAAATTTCCCGCGAACCTTTCGACATTGTCTACTTCAAAACAAACGTGCTTGGTGCCAACCATTTGCAAATCGTCGAGGAGTTTCTTTCTGTTTTCTGGCAGCGACTCAGATCCTGAACCAGAAAACAACTCGATCCTCGCTTCGCCAGAGACAAGGTGGGCAATAGTTAGCCCATGTTTCTCGTACTTCCTTTCAAGCTTAAAACCAAGATTATTTTGATACCAGTTAACTGACCGGTCACTATTACTCACGGAAAACGCCACGTGATTGATTTTCATTGCGGGCCCACAAGGATTCGAACCTTGATCAAGCGGTTTGGAGTCGCTTATTCTACCATTGAACTATAGGCCCTAGAGAGGATTGAAAATGAACGCAAGCACTCATTTTCTACGAACGACGGGTCTATACGATCCTCAGAGTATAGGCCCTTCGGGGCTGAGTATAACGTACCGCCAGAGGGGGTGCGAGTGTTACTTCTTCGCCTCTTTGTGCTTGGTATGAGCCTTGCACCATTTGCAGTACTTCTTGAGATCTATTTTGCGCGTCACAAGCTTACGGTTCTTGCGCGACCAGTAATTGGTGCGACCGCACTTCGAGCACGCGAGTCTGAAAAGTTGATCCTGTGACATATGTGTGGGAGCACTATACTCAAGTGCCTCGAATTAGTCAATCTTTAAGCGTAAAAATGCTCGAAAGGGCTCACCGCCGTCCGGCATACGCTGTTCCATGGTCCGAGGCTGCCGTTCGTCATCGTTTTCATGAGTGTATCGACGACGATCCATCCGGCTAGGACGATGACGAGGCCGATGACCACGTTCCCGAAGATCGATTTACCCTGATTGTACGACTCGGAGTTCCCTTGCGACGACAGCATCTTCCAGCCCGCCCACGCGAAGAGCACTGCAGATAGGAACACCATGACGAATATGCCGGTGTTGAGAAGATTTTGCGCGACAGTGGCAATATCGCATACCGAGGTGCATCCGCCCGGACCGCTGCACGATGCGGGCACGATGCGGTCGGGAAGCCCTGCCGCAAACGTCATGGCCGGAAACAAAAAAGCAGCGCCTGAGGACGCGGCGAGTGCGAACGCCTGCTTTCGTATCATTTTGATATTTTATCACGATACAGGCCTCCTACAATGCAAAAAGCACCCCGTTCAGGAGCGCTTTTTGCGCGAGTGCGCCGGGCAGGATTCGAACCTGCGAAGACCGAAGTCGCATGGTTTACAGCCATGTGCATTTGACCACTCTGCCACCGACGCGCAGCCGATATTATGCACTAATCGCTGTGCTTGGGCTAGACCCGAGCGGTAGCTCGCGCGCGTGCACCGTGTGCGCGCACCGGACCTTTGCGTACGTCGAAGGTCAGCTCGCCGTCTTTGACGTCGATATTCACTGAACCCCCTTCCATGACACCGCGCGCGACCATCATGTTCGCTATCGGAGTGAGGATCTTGGTCTGAATGAGCCTCTTGAGCGGACGCGCACCGTATTGCGGATTGTAGCCCTCCTTCGCAAGCTGTTCGATAGCGCTCTCAGAAAGCGCGAGTGAGATCCGCTTGTCCTCAAGACGTTTTGCGACGATCTCGATCTGCATACGCACGATGCTATGCACGGTTTCCGGCGAAAGAATGTTGAACAAGATGATCTCGTCCAGACGGTTGAGGAACTCCGGTCGGAAGAACTCTTTGAGCGCGCTCATCACCTTATCTTTCACCTGTTCATAGCGCTCGCCTTCGGTATTCGTAAGTCCGCTCCCGAAGCCGAGTCCCGACATGTTGTCGATGTATTGCGAGCCGATGTTCGAGGTCATGATGATGACCGTATTCTTGAAGTTGACCACGCGACCCTTTGCATCGGTGAGGCGGCCGTTATCGAGCACTTGGAGAAGAATGTTGAACACTTCAGGATGCGCCTTCTCTATCTCGTCGAAGAGAATGACGGAATACGGGCGATGGCGCACCATCTCGGTGAGACCCCCGCCTTCGTCGTGACCCACGTATCCCGGCGGCGAGCCGATCATTTTCGAAACAGAATGTTTCTCCATGTATTCGGACATATCAACACGGATGAGCGACTTGTCGCTGTTGAAAAGGAATTCCGCGAGCGCGCGCGTGAGCTCCGTCTTACCGACACCGGTAGGACCGAGGAACAAGAACGAGCCGACAGGACGATTCGGATCCGAAATACCGGCGCGGCTGCGTTTGATCGCATCGGCGACCTTCTGTACAGCCTCACCCTGACCGACGATGCGCTTCTTGAGCTCTTCTTCCATACGCGAAAGCTTCTCGGCCTCCTCTTCGAGCATGCGGGAAACGGGAACGCCGGTCCATCGCGATACCACAGATGCGATATCCTCTTCGGTGATCTCTTCTTTGAGCACGCGACGGGTCTGTTGAAGTTTCTTGAGCCGCTTCGTGGCAATATCGATCTCCTTTTCCAAAAGCGGGATCTTGCCGTACCTGAGCTCCGCTGTCTTGGTCAGGTCTGCGGCGCTCTCGGCCGAGTCCGCTTCCATGCGAGCACGCTCAAGCTCGCCTTTCGCGCGCTTGATCTCGGTGAGCGTGTCCTTCTCATTCTTCCATTTTGTCTCGAGCTCGCGAGTCGAATCGCGGAGATCCGCGACCTCCTTTTCTATCGATTTTACGCGTGTGCGCGCTGTACCCTCGCTCTCTTCGGATTCTTTCTTGAGCGCCTCTTTCTCGATCTCAAGTCGCGTCACCTTACGATGTGATTCTTCGAGCTGCGGAGGCATATTCTCGAGCGAAAGACG
>JBAYUL010000097.1:0-3466 GCA_041675105.1 Minisyncoccota bacterium | reverse complement strand
GAATGCCCCATGAAGAAAATGCGGATCGGACGCAGCTCTTCATGCGGTCAGGTACAGTACCCATCATGCAGCATGATAGTGCGTCATGGCGAAAAATGCCAACGTTCTGTAGGCGATGTTCATCTCTCGTTACACAGGTCGCCTCTCTTCCTCTACTCAGGCTCGCCGTATGAGATCGTATGATAGAACGCCATGCCGCGCATGACCTCCTCACGAATCTGCGCACTATGCGCGCTTGAGGAATAGAAAAGGTATGGCCTTTCGTCTGCGTCCGTGCCAGCGGTTGGGAAAAGAGGACCATGTTCTCCCGTAACGGATAGGTTACTCGACATGAATAACGCGGAGAACGCGCTGCGTGCGAGAAAGAGGCTTCGTGCGCCGAAAACCACCTCGTCTCCCTCCCTGTTCACTATCGCGCTCCGCTTGTAGAAGAAGTTCCCGTTCAGCAATTCTTGGTATGCGCCGGTGCTTGCGTATGCCACCTGCAGCCAGAGCGAAATGATCTGATCTGAAAGATCCTGTGGTACCGTCGAGCTTGCTGAAGAAGCGAGTGCATGAGCGGTGCGAAGGTAATCGCTTGCATCAGTGTCGCCGATGTACGCGGCACGTTCGATCTTGCGCTCGATCTGTGCCAGTGCGCGCGCATCGGGGCCATCGCCATATGTGCTTATGCGATTTGATACCGCGAAATCGTGCACTTGCCGCAGCGCGTCGATCTTTCCCAGATCGCCATCCAGCTGCGTACAGCTGTATGGCGCAAGGAAATCTTGGAGCGCGTAGGTAATGTTGTTGCTCGCAAACGACCCGTAAAAGGGCAACCCGGCGTACCGCTCGGACCGAACGAAGACGACATCGCTTACGAGTACGGGCGTCAAATACGGCGTCTGGTCGTCTGTCGCGACTCTGGACTCAAATGAGAACAAAAGGTTCTTCTTCGGATCAGAAAAACAAAAGCTTGACGAGATATGCACGAGCGGAGCGTTCGTATCTATTGAGTATCCGGTACGCGTATACATATCTCGTACGTCCTCTGCGAGGGCGATATCGGACTCGGTTATCGGGGATAGCTGCGTGGCGATCGGCGGGAGCTCAAGGTCGGTAACATCGCATTTGCGTACGAAGCCCTTGAGACACAGTGCCCGCCCTGCGTCCCTGTTTTTGATCTGTCGCGAACCCTGTTCGAGTGTATCGAGCGCGGCAAGGATGTATGCTCTGCTCACACGGTCGGTATACGTCTCAAAAAGTATGTCGTCGCTCCGAGGCACTGCTTGCGAGAATGATGCTTTATAGTTCGCGAGGTCGGCAGCGTATGTCGAGAGTGCGACGGATTTCGACCCTTCATATGTGAAGGCAGCATCCCAGCTCCCGGTGTCTAAGAACATCCGGCGCGCTTCTTCAGCGTCCGCGATTGCGGACAGAAAGTCGACCGGATACAAACCGCGGCGGACAAGCCGGGCTTCGCTGGCGCTTTTCTGCTTGCTCGCGAGCTCCTCCCGGCGAAGTGCTAATTGCTGCACCGCAGTGCGGAATTGTGAGAGGTCAACACCGGGCATCGCAAAAAGAGGCGAGCGTCTCGCGACCGCCTTTTCGTATGCGAGTTCGAGGATCGGCCGCATCGCGGGGTGGCGAACAGTGATCGTGTCATCCAGTACGGTGCCGTTCTTGATGGTGTAGGTCGTTCCTTGGTACGAGACAGTTTCAGTGACGTTGGCCTGCTTGAGCGCATTAGAGAAGAAGGTGGTTGCCTCGCGGTCGTTCCTTTCCGACGCGTAGAGTATGGCTGCCGCAAGAGCGAGCGCACCGACCAGCGTCACAGTTAGTGTCCAAGCTTGGGGCAGACGTCTGTCGCGGGAGGCTCCTACTTTGGTCGTCGACATATCGTGTTGCGAAGGCATTTCGTCGAGTAAATCCTATCACGCGAATAACAGCGTATGATAGTTAGGCGATAGAGGGCAAGAGAATAAGCTTTCATCAGATAACGCACGTAGCATGATGCACACCCGGTTGGCCTGGGTGCAAGCGCACGGTACAATGAACGCATGCGCGAGCGCGCCACTCTTCGTCGGATGGTAACTTTTCTCCTGACAGCTGCGGCGGTTGTCCTGCTTTTTATGTATGCGTACGCGCAAAAGCTGTTCGGTCACAATGAGACGTCGCCGAAATTCGCTTCCGGTCTCAACCAGTGTGTATCGTTGACCGCAGACTCGCAGATCCAGAAAAGTAATCCAAATAAGATGCTTTTCATCAGCTGCGGCGGCTTCTACCAATAAATGACTATGGCGGAGCCCGTTATGGAACGCAGTGATATGGCTGAATTCGGCAAGAAGATAGTTGCCGAATTTGTGATGACCGCGCCGGGCGACAAACCTGAGATCACGGCGCTGAGACTCACATCAGGTACGTCGGGAAAAGGCCCCGTTATGGTCGTCACACAGACAGATGTAGTGAGCGAGGGGAGGCACTATGCCGACTCATCACGGGTGGTCAGTGCATTCATCGGCTCACGTTCGACGCGTTTGAAACAGACATTGATACTGCGCAGGACAGGACCCGAACGCAGACATTGCTTGATCCTCGATAGCAAAGACATCACACCAAGGCTTGAACCTCTCTTGCGACAGTTCTCACCCGACGCCATTATCGGCTTCCCGACGAATATTATTGCCGCTACTCCCTTCATGTCGGAAGACATCAAGGGAGGCGTGAAGACCATGGTGACTTCAGGAGAACAGATCTCGCACACTGCGAGCGAATTCTTCAGACAACAATTCCCGAACGCGCGGATCGCGAGCTTTTACGGCACCGCCGAGACGAGCGAGATCGCAGGTCCGTGCCCTTTTGATCCGACCAGGATATATCACCCGACATTTCATCCGTCGCCGGGTGTGCTGATCGAGATCGACGAGCCGGATGAGGGGGGAGTAGGTGATATTCTGGTAACTAAGACTTTGTACCGCGATCAGAAAGTGAATCGATACCGTACCGGGGACGCGGGAAGTATCAGCAACGACGTTTGCCAGTGCGGCGCACGCATATCGCTCAAACTTGCGGGCAGACGCGGCTATGACTTCATCCGCGTTCAGGGATTGTTCCTACTGAAAGAGGAGTTTGACAGGGTCGCGGCTTCACTAAGCGAATACATTTCGGAATATCGCGCCGAAGCGTACACGACAGGAACGGTGGAAGTGCCGCGATGCGGCATCATACTGTCGATCTATCGTAAAGAAGGACCGCTCAGCGCGGCCGAGCTTGAAACAGTGCGCTCGCTTTTTGCGGAGCGGTTGTTCGTCACCGCAACGCTGACGCTCGCCGATGCGATATTGAACGGCCACTGCGTGCCGCTTGAAGTTGTCGCAGTAACAGAGCCCTTTCCCAAGCAGCACAAGAACGTTACGCTCACGCTTCGACCCGTATGACGAATGACACGATGAGTATTCATTCACGAGAAGAGATGGCGCGCACACCG
>JBAYUL010000096.1:0-3551 GCA_041675105.1 Minisyncoccota bacterium | reverse complement strand
GTCCGCGATGGATTGCTCGCCCCACTGATTCACGATCTCGAACGCGTCGAGTGCCTGGTCCGCGGCATACGCCATCGAGAGAGGTTCATCCTTCTGAAAAGAAAATCCGCGTCCTGCATCGAGCTGATACGAGCTCCAGCCGAGATCAAAGAGCGCCTTATCGATCCGTCCCAATCCCCGTGTCTCGAGCTCAGTCTTTAAATGACGAAAATTCGTGTTTACAAAATGGACGGCGGCCTTTGCGCCCTCGAGCGCTATCTTTGATCTCTCTATCGCTTCTTTATCAGCGTCGAACCCTATCAGCGTCCCGTGAGTACCGAGGTGTTTCAGTATTTCTACCGAATGCCCCGCCCCACCGAGAGTGCCGTCAACGACAACATCGTTCTTCTGGATGTCGAGTGAGTCAACTGCTTCGTGTAAAAGAACGGTTCGATGCCCTTGTGACATCGGATCGCCGGAGGACTGTGAGCGTCGTGTGCGCATGACGTTTGAAAAAGTCCCCCAGCGGTCCGATGTGACTAGTAACTTGGGATAAAAATGTGCCTGGATACGAGGCGCGGAGAATTCGGGTCGCGAGTCGTACGAAAGCGTACGATGAGCGGCACGAAGAGGCTCTGCAACGACGTAGACGGGTTCATTTTGATCACAAGGCGCCGATCTCGCCGAGTTTCTCGGCTAATGCATCGGCCTGCTTCTCTATGCGGGTCTTGTAGGTGTTCCATCGTTCGGCATCCCAGACCTCGACTCGGTCCGACACCCCGGCGAATATCACGTTCTTGCGCAGTCCGGCGAATTCTTTCTGGTGATCCGGTATCAAAATGCGTCCTGCACTGTCGACTTCCACTTCCGCCGCGCCGGAAAGAATGAATCGATTGAATCCTCTGGTATCCGCCTGAGCGAAGGACAGTTCCTGCAGCTTGCCGGCCACCTTCTCCCAGTTCGCGCGCGAATATACGAAGAGACAGTTATCGAGTCCGCGCGTCATTACGACCTTCTTCCCGAGATCTTTTCGGAACGATTTGGGCAATGAAATGCGCTTCTTTTCGTCGAGGCTGTGTGCGTATTCTCCGATGAACATAATTTCCCACTTTCTCCCACTGGAATAAAGTATATACCACTATACCCCACCGCAAGACAGTTATCCACACTACTTCGCTCGCCGCGCTCGGCGAGCTTCGAAGTGCACCGCACGGCAACAGCGCCGATCAGTGCTCAAAAGCACTGCGAAGTAGTCGTTCGAAGCCTTGGCGAAGTAGGGCCATAATTCGACACAGGAAGCATCCGCAGGCTCGCTTTTCTGCTATAGTTCTCCAATGTTGAGCATCTTCAAGAAAGCCACTCCGGAGGCACTTGAGTCCATCGCGGAAGAGCTGCGCGTCCGAAAAACAAAGCACTATATTCTGCTCTTTTCGATGGGGTCGCAATTCGATCACCTGATCGTGCAACAGCTCGCAAAGCTCGGTGTCTATTGCCTCGTCGCCGATCCTGCGACCGTTACGGCAGACGATGTAAAGAAAGCGGCGCCTGCCGGCGTCATCCTCTCCGGCGGTCCCGCCTTCGTGGACAACGACCCGCCGCCATTCGACAAATCAATATTCGATATCGGTATTCCGACCCTCGGCGTGTGCCTTGGCTTTCAGATGTGGGCACATTACATTGGCGCGAAGGTGCTCTCCGGGGATAAGCGCGAATTCGGAGTGCATCCGTTCGCGCTGGTGAGCAGCGACCCTCTCTTTAAGGGCGTCCCAAAGAGCTCGCTTGTTCTGCAATCGCACGGTGACGCGATACATCCCGGTAGCGCACTCACCATACTCGGCACGACCGCTCATGCGCCGGTCGCAGCCGGTCGTCACAAACATCTCTGGGGTGTTCAGTTCCATCCCGAAGTTTCAGACACGGAATACGGGCCCCTGATGTATGAGAACTTCGTGAATATCTGCGGCATTACCGACCGCTTCCCTGCGCACGGGGTTGCCAAAGCAAAGATCGAAGAACTCTCAAAACAGGTGTCAGGTAAGAAAGTTCTCATTGCGCTCTCGGGCGGCTCTGATTCTTCCGTGGTCGCCTATCTCTTGAAGGAGGCGAAGCCCGCGGGATTAAAGGGCATCTATATCCGCGGTATCGATCGGCCTGATGACGAGACATTCGTGCGCGAATATTTCGCCAGTCCGCCAGCCGGCGGATGGATCGATGTGGAGATCGTGGATGCGACGGAGAAGTTCCTTACTGCGCTCAGCGGCAAAACCAACATGCGAGAGAAACGCATCGCGATGCGCGACATCTACAAGGATGTTCTCGAGGAGAAGATACGAGAATACCACGCAGACTTCGTCGCGCAGGGCACGCTGTACACCGACCTGCGTGAGAGCGGTATGGGTCATGCGACCGGGGCCGTGATCGCCGAGATAAAGGTGCACCACAACACCGGCATCGCCTTTTCGGTGCCCGAACTCATCCCGCTCGAGGACCAAGTAAAAGATTCTGCCCGTAGTATCGGACGCGATGTCGGCGTCCCCGAGGATCTGCTTGTGCGGCATCCTTTCCCGGGTCCCGGGCTTGTGGTCCGTATCGAGGGTGAAGTGGACGCGGAAAGCCTCAGAATAGCGCGCGTCGTCGACGGCATCTACATCGAAGAGCTTCGCAAGGCAGATCTCTACAAGACTGTCTGGCAGGCCGGAGCGACGCTCACCCGCTCGGTGCATACCGAGAGTAAGGGTGATGGCGCCGGGCTCGGACGCGTGCTCGCGCTCTGGGCCGTATGGAGCGTCAACGGCTTCACCGCGCGCTTCGCTCAGCTTCCCTATGATTTCCTTGAAAAAGTTTCGCGCCGCATCACCAATGAGGTCCGCGAAGTCGGCGCCGTCGTCTACCGCATCTCCGACAAACCGCCAGCCACAATTGAGTGGGGATGAACCATGCAGTGCATGGTTCATCGGCCGGAGCGCGACGGCGCGAGGCGGGGTCGCGCGAATTTGCATCAGCAAATTACGTGTGACTGATGTCGCAGTGCGAGAATCATCGGCCGCAGGACGACGGTCCGAGGCGGGGTCAGGCGAATTTCTAGCAAGAAATTACACGTGACTGAGAATATAAAAAGAAAATCCCGTGGCGCGCTTGTTCACGCGCCACGGGCAACTGTCGTTACTTCAGAAGGGACTCGAAGACAGCTTCGTTCCCCTTCAAGATCAGGCGGAGTTTTGACCCGGAGTCCGCGCCGAACGCCTTTTCAGCGGCTTCAAGACCACGCGTCAGTGCGTAGAACTTGGGGTCTGCGGAGTACGCATCAGCGTACGTCTGAGCTGCCATCGCGTCCGCGTTGCCTTTCACGATCTCGGCGTCACGCAATGCATTGGCGACGATGATCTTCGCTTCACGGTCGGCAGTCGACGTGATGCGAAGCGCTTCTTCGTTGCCCTCGGACCGGTAGGTCTGCGCGGTCTGATTACGTTCCGCGCTCATCCGCTTGTACGTCGCGTCCTTGTTCTCCTTCGGTAGGTCGACGCGACTGATCTGGACCATGGCGATCTCGATGCCATTCGGGTCAAGGGCGG
>JBAYUL010000095.1:0-3562 GCA_041675105.1 Minisyncoccota bacterium | reverse complement strand
TCTGTCGGTAGATCAAATGCCGGAGTCGGGTTTCCACGCACCCTCGCCGCGCGTTATATGCGGCCCTCGGTCGCCGAATACTCGTACATTGTTGGTGGAAATGTGTGGGCTGGCTCCGACCGCGACATCAAAGGTCCGTATCATTCGAACGGTGGCGTCATCATGGACGCGACAAGTAATGCCGACGTAACGAGTAGTGTATCGACCTGGTGGTGTGACTCCGCGTTCTCCTCGTCTCAGTGTCCTTCAGGAGCGGATAAGCCGGGAGTATGGGGGGATGGCTCGGGGGATGTACTCTGGAAGTATCCGGTGTCGACGATCGACTTTGCTGGTATGGGTGTGGACTTAGCGAACCTGAAAACAAAGGTCCAAACTGGGGGAGGAATATACTACGGACCGGCGTCCGGTTCTGCAAATTCGCGCGGGTATCATCTCATATTTAATTCCAACGGGACGGTGACCGTCAAACGGGTCACCCAGACGACCGCTGTGTATGGATATTCGCAGCAAGGGGGGGTGTATGCGTACCGATTGGAGTACAACATCATCACCGCTGGTTATGAAACAACATTGGGTACCTATGCCATTCCATCGACGTGCAGTGTCATCTACACCGAAGATAGGACATGGATAGAGGGTGTGGTGAAGGGCAAGGTGACGGTCGCCGCATCGACACCGAGCGATACGGGTTCGGCACCCGACATAATTCTTCGCAACAACATCACCTATGCAAGCGGCCCGGATACCGACGGACTCACCGCGATTGCTGAGGGCAGCATTCTTATACCGCTTGATTCTCCGAACTACATGGAGATACACGGTATCTTTATCGCGCAGAACGGCCGCTATGCCCGCAATGCGTATACGACCTCAGGCTCGAAAGCGGTCCCTCCTGAGTACCGGACCACCGCCTACATTACCCCGGCACAGCTGACGACCGTCGGCACGGTGGTGTCGCTCGAACGAACGGGTACGGCTTGGATGAACAATGGCGTCGTTGCGAGTGGCTATCAGAATAGATACGACTACTACGACCGAGTGCTCGCATTCTCTCCGCCGCCATTCACATCTGCAACATCGGTCGATTACAGGCTCGCGCTCTGGAGAGAACAATAGTTGCCTTTCTGTGCATTCGTGCTCTAATGCCGATTAGCGCGCACCAAAGCTCTTATCTTCAACTGGCGCGCAAGGAGTAACGAGAATGAAACACCTGCATGCGGCGCTCCTTGTGGGCGCCCTGATGCTGATTCCCTTGGCGCAAGCCAACGCGGACTTCGACTTCCCGCCGCCCGATCCGGATCCGGTGGCACAGTCGGACAATTCCGACCACGGCGGTCGTAAGGGCAAGATCGATGGGGCAAAGGCGGTCACGGCAGCCCTCGTCTGCTTCGGGCTCAACGAAGGCCTCGACGCAGTTGCAGGCCTGCCCCGCCCGACATTCGTCCGCGGGATATTTCGCGGCTTTGCCTGCAACGGCATTGCAGCGATCATCCCGGTCGGCGGTATCGGCGGCGGACTTGTCGGGGGCATCTTCGGCAAGGTCGGCTACGAAACGATGTTCGGTGTCGACGGCATGATCACGCACACCATCAATGGAACGTGGAAGTGCCAGCCGAACGATTTCCGCTCGCACTGCGCCATCTGGGTGCAGCAGCATCCCGTCAAGGTGCTGAAGATCAAGAACAAGAAGAAATTCGCACATCGCCGGCGGCATTGAGCCATCGGTAGTCGGTGCGCCCTCTCGCGGGGCGCACCGATTTCTTTTGATATACTTCCACCATGAAATCCATCGTCGTTGCGAACTGGAAAATGAATCCAATCTCCGGAAAAGAGGCGAAAAGACTCTTCGGAGCGACCAAAAAGGCGGCCGACGCGGCGAAGAACGTATCGGTCATCGTCGCACCACCCTCGATCTATCTGCGCGAACTTTCCATCGGCTACAAGGGCAAGCGACTTTCGTTCGCGGTACAAAATGTGTCTGCTGAGGCCGAAGGGGCGTTCACGGGAGAGATCTCGCTTGCCCAAGCGCGCGATGCGAAAGCCACCTACGCGCTTGTCGGTCATGCGGAGCGTCGTGCGATGGGAGAGACGAATGACGATATCCGAAGAAAGGTATCTGCGGTCCTCGCGGTCGGTATGACGGCGATAGTATGCGTCGGCGAAACGACCCGGTCGCAGGACGGCGAATATTTCGATCGCGTCCGCGAACAACTTGCAACGGGTCTGGCGGACATATCGGCGAGCAAACTTGGACGCATCGTGATCGCATACGAACCCGTGTGGGCGATCGGCGCGGAAAAACCGATGAGCGCGCGCGACATGCACGAAATGGCGATCTTTATCCGCAAGGCCATCGTCGACCAGCACGGACCGGCAGGTATGAATATCAAGATCCTCTATGGCGGCTCAGTCGACGGGACCAATGCAGCTGAAATGCTGCGCGATGGCGATGTGATGGGTTTCGTTCTCGGCAGAGCCAGTTACGACGCACAAAAGTTTTCGATGCTTATGAACGCACTTTCCACAACATGAAGTGCATCGACGAACTTCCGGCGTCAGAGCTCAAAGGTAAGCGCGTGCTTGTCCGGGCCGGGCTTGATCTACCGCTTGATGTCAACGGAGATGTTGCTGACGTGTTTCGATTGCAGAAAGCGTTGGCTACACTTCAATATCTTAAAGATGCGGGCGCCCGTATCATCATCATATGTAAAATTGGCAGAGACCCGGATGAGTCAAATGAGCCTATCGCCGAGGCAATGAAGCAACGTTTTCCGGTCTTTTTTGTTCCCGATATCACCGGCATGGTCGCTCGTGACGCAATCGGGGCGATGAAAGATGGCGAAAGTATATTGCTCGAGAATCTTCAACGAGATCCGCGAGAAATAGCGGGAGATGATTCGTTCGCACGCGAACTTGCCTCATTAGCCGAGATGTATGTGAACGACGGTTTTCCTAGCGCGCATCGTGCGAGCGCGAGCATGATCGGTATTCCGAAATTCCTTCCCTCGTACGCTGGAATACAGTTTCGTGATGAGGTTCGCGAGCTCTCTGCAGCGCTGCATCCGCCGCATCCGTCTCTCGCTATTATTGGAGGAGCAAAATTTGAGACGAAAGACCCCATCATCCGACAATTTCTTGATGTATATGACCATGTCTGTGTGGTAGGAGCGATCGCAAATGATGTACTGAAAGCGAAAGGTTTTCCCATCGGGCGTTCGCGCATATCGGAACACGCACCGGGCGCGGAAGTATGTGCGCATCCACACCTCCTTTCTCCGGTCGATGTAACGGTCGAGCGTTCTGATAAGCAGGCGCGAGTGAAACGACCCTTCGAAGTCGAGTCGGACGACAAGATCGTTGATATCGGACCGGACTCGGTTGCGGAACTTGCTCCGCATATAGTGGCGGCGAAATTTATCCTATGGAACGGTCCGACCGGTCTCTACGAAGAGGGTTACAGCTCATGGACGCACGCAATAGCCGAGCTCATCGCAAAAAGCGACGCTCAAAAGGTCATCGGCGGCGGGGATACGATAGCCGCGATCCAAGAAAGCGGCGTAGG
>JBAYUL010000094.1:0-3612 GCA_041675105.1 Minisyncoccota bacterium | reverse complement strand
TGACGGGGAGGAGAACCTCCGGCTCTTCGGTGTCAGTCGTCTTTGATGACCTATCGGTCATGGATTTCTCCATCATTTGAGCCAAACGTATTCGACACCCATGATAACACATAACCCGCCCCCTGTCAACCATTATTCTAGTATTTTGCAAAATACTGCAATAAGGATGGATTTCGAGAAATTTGCATCTTGTGCGATGATTTCGCCATGGCCGATTGGAAATCATTTGAGACGAAAGCGATCGCCTTTCGCGATGCCAGAGATTGGAAACAATTCAACAACACCAAAGACGTGGCGCTGTCCCTGGTCCTTGAAGCGACGGAGGTCATGGAACATTTTCAGTGGAAGAACGAGAAAGAAATTGCTGAGTATGTAAAATCGCATAAAGACGATATAGCGGACGAACTCGCCGATGTGGTGTATTGGGTGGCGACGATGGCACATGACCTCGACATTGATATCCCTGCGGCATTCGACGAAAAGCTAAAAAAGAACGACCGGAAGTACCCCGTCGAGAAGGCGAAAGGGAAGCACACCAAATACGACAAGCTATAAAATCGTCTCTATCACTCTAGATTCAAGATTGTGCTGTTCTGGCCCCACACATAGGAGAGCTTTGAAACGGTTATACACTTGCGGATACCCCCAGGGGGGTATATAGTGGGGGAATGAAACATTCACGCGCGCACTCGCACAACGCGGGGACGGGAAAGATAGTTCGTCGGCTTAAAATAATTGAGGGGCAGATACGCGGGTTACAGGAGATGATACAGAACGATACGTATTGTATCGACGTCATCACGCAGACCTCGGCGGTCAAGCAAGGGCTCTCGAACGTCGAGGATTTGATATTGGAGAATCATCTTTCGACTTGCGTCGTTGATCAGATAAAGTCGGGCGATTCCAAAAAGGCTATCGGTGAAGTCCTCAAGGTCTACACGCTCAAGCGCAAGTAATATGACCGAGCACACCTACGGTGTAAAAGGAATGCATTGCGCGTCGTGCGCGAGCATCATCGAAAAGACGCTCAAGAAAGTCGACGGTGTCGAGGCGATCCATGTGAACTACGGGACCGAGACGGCAAAAGTCACATTCGATGAATCGAAGACCGATCATCATCAGATGTCACAAAAAGTAGAACCGCTCGGATATTCTCTCGCGGCACCGGCGTTTGCCGCTCCTACTGCCGCATCTATGGGTATGTCCGAAAGCGACCACGCGGCTCATTTGGGTCTCAATCAATCAAAGAATGAAAAGCTTGCCGAAATAGCGGCGATGAAGCGCATGGTACTGTCGGCCATACCACTGGCCGTTTTTAGCGTATTTGTAATGGCGTGGGAGATCTTCGCCCAATTCAATATTGTTCCCGCGGTCCCCTATATATGGAAGGAACTCTTCCATCACCTGCTTCCGCTCATGGCCACCTACATGCTTTTTGTAGTGGGCAAACCGTACATCCTCGGATTCTATCGATTCATCCGTTACGGAGCGGCCAATATGGACACGCTCATCGGGATGGGCACGCTTGCGGCATTCATATACAGCGTCGTCGTTATTTCATTCGAAGAGGCGCTGCGGCCGTTCATCAATGTGGAAAGCACCTATTTCGACGTGACCATTATCGTCATCACCTTCATCACGCTCGGCAAATATCTGGAAGCGCGCGCGAAAATGAAAACGGGTGACGCGATAGAGAAACTATTGAACCTGCAGGCAAAGACGGCGCTCGTCGTGCGAGATGGCAAAGAGATCGAAATACCGGTAGAGCAAGTCGTACTCGGCGACATCATCGTGATAAAGCCGGCCGGAAAGATCCCTGTGGACGGCGTGCTCGTCGACGGTACCTCGTACGTGGATGAGTCAATGATAACGGGAGAGCCGATGCCTGAGAAGAAATCTGCGGGTGACACCGTCGTCGCGGGCACGCTCAATACCGGCGGCACCTTTACCTTTAAGGCGACGAAGGTCGGCGCGGATACGATGCTCGCGCGCATCGTGAAAATGGTGGAGGACGCACAGGGAAGTCGTGCACCCATACAGGCGCTTGCCGACAAGATATCAGGCATCTTCGTACCCATCGTACTTGTCATTGCGTTCCTTACGCTGGGCGCCTGGCTCGTCGTCGGCTCGCAATACCTCGGCTTTGCACTGGCGCTCGCGTATGGGCTCACATCGTTCGTTGGCATACTCGTTATTGCGTGTCCGTGCGCGCTCGGACTCGCCACACCGACCGCCATCATCGTGGGCGTCGGCAAGGGCGCGAAGGAGGGAATTCTCATCAAAGATGCCGCGACGCTTGAGAAGCTTCACAAGGTGAATGTCATTCTCATGGACAAGACGGGCACCATTACGCGAGGCAAGCCGGAGATCGTCTCGATAAAGAATCTTTCTGACAAAAGTGATACCGACATCATTGCCATACTCGCGTCGCTCGAAAGCAGGTCCGAGCATCCTATCGCGCATGCGGTCGTGAACTATGCAAAAGAGAAAAATATTGCGCTCCTGCCCGTGGAACAATTTGAGATCATCAAAGGCAAGGGGCTCGGCGGCATCGTTGCCGGTGTCGAATATCGCGTGGGGAGCGAGAAGCTCGCACGCGAACTCGGCGCGGAATTCGGCTCGCTCGAAAAGGACACGTCCGAAGGCAAGACGCCGGTCATCCTAGCTGCGAACGGGAAGGCGCTTGCCATCGTCATGGTGGCCGACCAGGTCAAGCCGGAGGCGGTGCAAGCGGTGAAAGATCTGCACGCGCTCGGCATCAAGGTAGTGATGCTCACGGGCGACGACAAAAACACCGCGCGGTTCATAGCGAGCTCGGTCGGCATCGACGAGGTCGTTGCCGAGGTGCTGCCCGAGGACAAGCTTAATAAGATAAAGGAGCTGCAAGCGGCGGGCTCTGTCGTGGCCATGGCCGGCGACGGAGTGAACGATGCACCGGCGCTCGCGCAGGCTGATGTAGGCATCGCTATGGCGACGGGCACCGACGTCGCGATAGAGAGCGCGGGCATCACGCTGCTCCACGGCGACATTTCCAAGCTCGTCATGGCGGTGCGCCTCTCTAAGATGACGATGCGCGGCATCAAGCAGAACCTCTTCTGGGCGTTCTTCTACAATATCGTCGGCATTCCGCTGGCGAGCGGCATTTTCTTCCCTGTCTTTGGCTGGCTTCTAAGCCCCGTCTTCGCGGGCTTCGCCATGGCATTTTCGAGCGTGTCGGTAGTGGGGAATTCATTACGAATTAGAACAAAAAGGATATGAGCAATACGTACGTTTTTCATGTGAACGGCATGCACTGTAATGCGTGTACGCTCCTTATCGAGGAAACATTCAGAGAATTGCCGCACGTATCCGATGTGAAGGCGTCGCTTGCGGCTCATCAGGTGAGCGTTACCACCGACCTTGAGGACACGCCCGAGGCGATAGCGGCGCAGCTCACCGCGCTCGTCAAAAGTCACGGATACACCATCTCCGTTGAAAAGCAACAGAAGAACGCCGGATGGGGCGATTTCGTATATGCTATCCCTATCGCGCTGGTGCTCATCGCGGGATTCGCGATGCTGCAGAAAGCCGGCCTCGCCAATCTCATCACGAGCTCAAGCGTCAGCTACGGGA
>JBAYUL010000093.1:0-3620 GCA_041675105.1 Minisyncoccota bacterium | reverse complement strand
GGTCTTCGTCGGCCCGCGACATGGTGAGTACGGGGTTCACGAAGCGTGCGGGCCCGACTTCTCCTTCGGTGATGCTACCTCCGTATGAAGGCACACTCACTGACACGGCAGCATTGGTCTTTGCGAGGAGGATGAGTGCGCTCACTCCGAGAACGATGGTGAGACAGTAGAGGAGCAGGCGTTCCCCGGGAGACAGAATGCGCATCATCGATTCAAGCATCGCAAAACGAGGGACGCGGCGGGGGCGCAGCATCTTCTCGGCGAGAGAATCCGTTCGTTCTTCTATTGATGGTAGTGAGGAATCGGCATCGGGGTCCATAGCGCGTGAAGTGTGCGCTCTGCAGAAATGCGAAGCGCACAGAGACTAATGAGTAAATAGAATGATGAATATACGGCTCCGTATGGAGCGGATCGCGCGTATCAGCGCTACGTGGTCAGCAAGCTGACGAGCGCAGAAAGCGCAAAGAGAACCGCGAGCACGATCGAAGCCTGGAAGAGCGTGCGCTCCATTCCGCGGCGGGTGTGAAAGCCCGACGAGAAGTTGTCCGCTCCGAACGCTCCGCCGAGACTGGCGCCCGTGCGTTGCAAAAGAATGGCGCACATAAGAAGCACCGAGAGCACTATTTGCGCGAAGGGCAACACCTCGTGGAGTAGAGCCATGCCCGAACAGACTAGCATAAGAGGTATCGGGTATCAAGTATCTTGTATCGAGTATAAAAAGGTGCGCGGCGGGTCCGGATCATGGCTCTCGCCGCTCTTGACGCGAAAGCCCGTTTTCATTTACATTGTGACCGTTGCAGCGTATGCTGCACTTCCAAACAATTTATCAACTCGTATCTTTTTCACCATGAAAAAAGACGCTAAAAATACCAAGATCACATTTAAGCCTGCGGGCGATCGCGTGCTCGTAAAGCCTGAAGCCGCGCAGGACGAGAAAACCCCGTCAGGAATTATCATCCCTGACTCCGCGCGTAAGGAAAAGCCGGAGAGCGGCGTCATTGTCGCCGTAGGTGGCGGCAAGCGTAATGAAAAGGGCGATATTCTTCCGATGAGTTACAAAGTGGGCGACAAGGTGATGTTCTCGAAATACGGCTACGACGAGGTCACCATCGACGAAGAGGAGTACTACGTCATCACCGAAGCGAACATCCTCGGAACCTTCTAAAAAAGTATTTAGTATCGTGGATCTTGTATCGTGTATAAAAATTAATTCTAAACACTATGGCAAAACAAGTTCTCTTTGACACAGAAGTGCGCGCGCGCCTTATGCGCGGCGTCGACATCGTCGCCAACGCGGTCAAGGTGACGATCGGACCCAAAGGCCGCAACGTGGCACTCGACAAGTCGTGGGGCGGACCGACCATCACGAACGATGGCGTTTCTATCGCAAAGGAGATCACGCTCGCGGACAAATTCGAGAATATGGGCGCGTCGATCGTGAAAGAGGTTGCGACCAAGACGAATGACAAAGCGGGCGACGGCACCACAACGGCAGTCGTTCTCACTCAGGCGATCATCCAGGAAGGTATGAAGCGCACGGCGATGGGCGCCAACTCAATGAGCGTACGCCACGGTATCGAGGCAGCCGCCAAGGACGCTGTCGAAGCCCTCAAAACAATGGCGAAACCTGTCAAAGGCAAAACCGACATCCGACAGGTCGCGACCATAGCCGCCGAGAGCGAAGAGCTCGGCAAGACGATCGCTGATATCGTCGAAAAGGTAGGCAAGGATGGCGTTGTCACTGTTGAAGAATCCCAGTCGATCGGTATCGAAAGCGATTTCGTCGAGGGCATGGAGTTCGACAAAGGCTACGTATCGGCGTATCTCATCACGAATGCGGAACGCATGGAAGCGGAGCTCCGCGATGTGTCTATCCTCGTGACCGACAAGAAGATCTCTGCGATAAAAGACATGATCCCGCTCTTGGAAAAAGTCGCGCAGGGAGGGAAGCGCGACCTCGTCATCATCGCTGATGATGTGGACGGCGAAGCGCTCGCGACGATAATCGTCAACAAGCTCAAGGGAGTCTTCAATGTGCTCGCGGTCAAGGCGCCGGGATACGGCGATCGCAAGAAGGAAATGCTCTCGGACATCGCGATCACCGTCGGCGCACAGGTGATCTCCGACGACCTCGGACTCTCGCTCGAGAAGGCGGAGCTCACGATGCTCGGCCGCGCGAATCGCGTCGTCGCGACGAAGGACTCGACCGTCATCGTCGGCGGGAAAGGGAAAAAGTCTTCCATCGTCGAGCGCATCCAGCAGCTTCGCACGCAGGAGACGAACACCGATTCAAAATTCGATAAAGAAAAATTGCAGGAGCGCATCGCGAAACTTTCGGGTGGTGTCGCCGTCATCCGCGTGGGCGCCGCGACTGAGACCGAGATGAAATATCTCAAGGACAAGATCGAGGACGCGGTGAACGCGACGAAAGCGGCCATCGCCGAAGGCATCGTGCCGGGCGGAGGTGCGGCGCTCGTGAAAGTGGGCGCGAAGCTCGCGAAGAACTTCGAGAGCCTCGCAAAGACAAAGGGCGATGAATTCGTCGTGGGCTATCAGATATTGGTCGGCGCGCTCTCGGCCCCGTTCAAGCAGATCGTGCGCAACACCGGACGTGAGGATGAAATGGTGTTGCTCGCCGAGATCTCCGCGAACAACAACAAAGGATTCAACGCAGCGACCGAAGAGGTCGTGGACATGATAGAAGCCGGCGTCATCGACCCGGTGAAGGTCACGCGCTCCGGCGTAGAGAATGCAGCATCTGCCGCCGCTGTCTTGCTTACCACCGAAGCTGCGGTCGCCGATATTCCAGAGGAGAAAAAGCCTGGGGCAGGTGGCCAAGGTGGGGGAATGGGAGGTGAGGACTATTAATGGGGTGCTCGGCGGTGGGTGCTTTTGGAGAACAACATTTTTCTGCTGAAAAATGTACTATCCTCGGGCCAAGCCCTGCGGGGTCTCCAAAAAGCACCCGCCGCACTCGCTTACTACTGGGAATGCCGGCAAGAGAGCCAAGCCGCACTCGCTTCATTTTGATAAATCCCCATGCGGGCCTGTAAACACGGGGCCGCACGGCTACGTACTGTTACAATAGAGCTATGTACCGGGGTCGCATTGCGGCTGTCTCTCTTCTATCGGTCTTTTTGAGTCTCATATTCTTTACTGCGGCGTACGCACAAACATCCAAACCGTCGCCGACCGACGAGGCAGACAAGATGTGTCCTCAATCGAATGACTACTATATATACAACCCCAGCAAGCCCCACAACCAGGAATACACAGAGAACAACGTTAAACATTTCAACGTATACGGAAAACCATGCAAGGACCTCGAAAATAAAGAGGTCGCCGCATCGGGCATATGCACCAAGTCACATTTCTGCGAAGCAGACCAAAAAACGGGGTGCGGAGGTAAGGAATGCAAACTGCCGGACGGAAAGACTATCGAGGACCAAATACCGAAACCAGACACGACCCAGCCAACGCCGGAGGAGATCACCCGACAAGTGGAAGAGGCCAACAGGCAGGATTCGATCAATAACGCTTTCCAAGCCGACAAGTCGGCAGCGGAAAAGTGGAATGACTTTCTCAGCACGTCGGGCGGATACGACTTCAATACAAATTTT
>JBAYUL010000092.1:0-3636 GCA_041675105.1 Minisyncoccota bacterium | reverse complement strand
GTCTCCGGTCCCTTGATAATCTTCCATGCGCCCTCGTATGGATGATGATATTCCTCCGATTCGACTGGCGGCAGCTCGGTAATCGGTGTAACGATTACCTTACCTCCGATACCTTCCCAGCCGAGCGGCGCCTCCATGACGTCTCCAGCACGTCGCGCATCGAACACGAGCTGTTCGATTTTCTCGTGAGGCGTGCAAAGAGACTTCTTCTTCACTTGGTCGTACAGCTTCTTACTGTGCAGCAGCACAACCTCATTACCGTTCATCGGGAAATTTTCTTCGCTAACCGCCTTTTTCTTTTCCTTTTCAATCAACGTTTCCAATGTCGGGTAGAGGGAGAACGCGCTGCCGCGTGAAAACGCGTACATTCGATCCCACTCTTTGCAGTAGACAGTCCATCGCTTCTTCGCCATCTGGCTTCTCCGTTTTTGTATTTAGAGAGTAGTCACAGCACAGATGGGGTGATCCTCCCCATCTCTGCTATGACCACTTACCAACATTTTCAAAGATCTTTTCTCTGTGAACACTCGAGTGATTCAAGTGCTCAATAAAGGGGAGGGCGAACCCTCCCAGTGGCATATTTGTAGACCGCAATGCATGCGGTGAAGTTTTTGCCCTACTCCTCCTTTCGGATTGTTCGGGCTTCTGTTGCCAAGTGGGATTCAGCCCACTCCGTAGAGCGCGACGCTTCAAGCCGGGGGCCTGAAGGCGAAGTTGCGTCCTGTGACCGCATCGGGTACCGTCTCCATCATCTTCCTGACCTGCGCGTTGTATTCAAGCGCGTCCTCGAAGCTGATGTTGGTGAAGAAGTGGTACCAGTTCTCCTCGCAACTCTGCGGAACGATGAGCTCGTTCGCAAAGCGCGCGAAGTTCCGTTTCCACTGCCGTACCGAGATGGTCTTGCCGGCGAGCTGTGCGCGCTTACTTGCCTCCGGGTAGTCGTGGAGCACCACGGCACTCGGAGCTCCGAAGTTCAGCCAGAAGATGTCGCTTTCGCAGACATCAAGCTGGCCGCGCTTCAGGGTCGCAATGACCCAGGCGACGAAGTCGAGATTCCGTTTGCAGGAATCCGCGTCCTCACCGACCGAACCAAAGATGAGCGAGTAATGCAGATGCGCCTTCTCACCGGCATCCCGAATGTAGCGGACTGCTGCATGATTTTCGTCGACGCGCGAACCCGTCTTGTCGGACTTCTTGATGCCCGACTGGAGGATGCGCTCATCGGCCGATTCCATGCCGCAATTTATGAGCAGGCGATCGTTCACAACACCGAGCCACTCACCGAGTCGCTTCGGATTGCTCGCGATCGCTTCCGCCCGTCCGTACATCACGAGAGAGTCCACGTTTCCCGCAGCTTGCAGCTGCCGGATCAGTGTCGTCATCTCGTATGCCGAGTCGGTCACGTTGAAGAACGTGTTGATCCCGAACTTCCTGTACACCTCAAGCGTGCGCTCGATGTACGAGAGTCGGGGAAACACGACGTTCATCACGTGCAGGATGGTGCATTCGTCACAAACGGTTCCCGTCGCGGCACGGCCGCAACCCTGCGCAAGAAGCGCAACGGCATTGCGGACGTTTTCACGATCGCCGCCGGGGTGCTTGTGTCCGAACTGAGACCGGTACGCCGACCACACCAAATTCCAGTACTCATCGCCATACAGCGACAGGTCAGGGATCAGGAAGAAGTCGTCGCGACCGAATTCTCCGGACTTCGTCCACAGTTCCACTCCGCCCGGTTCGTTGGTGAGCACAGGAGCCACTCCCGCGTCGACCGCGACATGCGGTATCGACAGCTGACTCATCTCCACGCGAGGGATCTCGCGGAAGAATCGTCGGAGCGACCTGATGCTGTTGCTGGTGAACACTGCGTCGATCGGCGCGTTCGGCAAGCTCAGGAGCTGCCGAGCGCGGAACGCCGCAGAGTCGTTTCCCGCCACCACGTACCGTGCCCCAAGCGCTTTGCAGCGCCGGGCCAACTCGACGCCCCGCTCGATGCCGGTCGTCACGAGAGACAATCCTACGATGTCACCCTCTTTGACGATACTTTCCAGCGGCGTCTTGCCCTGGATGAGCTCGTCCCAAAGTTTGACCTCATAGTCCGCCTCTTTCGCAACGGTCCCGACATAGAGCAGTCCCAAATGTGGCCAGATCTTCGATTCTTCCGGCCACTCATGAGATTCGACGTTGATGCCGACGAAGCGTCGACGCACGGGAGGCTGTGCCTTTCCCGCGAAGAGCATCGCTGCCGCTGCATAGGGTATCTTTTCCTCGCGGAAAAGATCGGTGCGCAGGGTAATCACTGTTTTGCGCAACGGCCATCTGCAGGGTGAAGAGATGTCGCTTGAGCGACACCATGTTTCACCGGCAACGATACTCGGAGTTATCTGGACATCTACCCTGATAAGGCAGATGGCCAGCAGGGCAATCAGATATCTTTTCATGCCAAAGACCTCCTGCCTCTAGGGCTGTTTGAGTTTTCCGACGTGAATATAACCCTATTTAAGGGCTTTGTCAATGCTTTATCAAGATAGTGTTGACATTTTCCGACAACACATTATCCTTATCTTATGCTGTCTACCATCAAGAAGGCCTTGGAAAGCATCGGGCTCGGAGACAAGGAAAGTGGTGTGCTCATGGTGCTTCTGGAGAACGGACCGATGTTTGCCGCATCCGTCGCCCGCGCTGCCAAACTCAACCGCACGACCACATACGGCATCCTTAAGGAGCTGTCATCTAAAGGGCTCGTTTCCTCCTCGAGTGGCGTAACCACCAAGTATCAATCGATCGCACCGGAATTATTGCCCGCTTATATAGAGCGACGCGGCAATGAGCTACTGGAAATGAAAAAACAGGTCGACGAACTCGTGCCACAGATAAAGTTACTCCGCACAAAGGGAAAGATATTGCCAAAAGTACAATTCTTTGAGGGCAAAGAGGGTATCGAGCAGGCATATGAGGACAAGCTTGCAAACAATACCGAGAAAAAATTGTACGAATTCACCGGAATGGACGCAGGTTACGAGAAACTTGATGCGCAATTCATCGAATACTTCCTTCGAAGGCGCCGCGAGCTCAACATTTTTTCGGAATACATCGCCCCCGACACGCCACTGGCACGCTCCGAAGGCGAGCGAGACGAAAGACTTCTGCGCAAAGTGACATTCATCCCTCCGCAATTCGCAATGGAGACTGAGATATCGATCTATGGCAATAAAGTCTCAATGACATCATTTTCCGTCGAGAACCCTGTGACGGTACTCATCGAAGACGAGAACATCGCGCGAACGATGAAGAAAATATTCGACTACGTGCAATCAACAGCAAAATAACTGTTGCAGTCTTTTGCAAAACACTGAAATAGAAATTAGCTCCGGCGTTTGCCCCGCCTTTGCCAAGGCTTCGGCGGGCAGGCGTGGAAAACTAGTGCCTTCGTTTTCCGTGAAAAGCCTTATGAACTTCTCTGAGATGTTTATCCGTGACGTGCGTGTAGACCTGCGTCGTCGCGATATTGGCGTGACCAAGGAGTGCCTGCACGCTTCGCAGATCGGCACCATTTTCGAGAAGGTCGGTCGCAAATGAGTGGCGGATGACGTGCGGAGTAACTTTGCGCGTGATGCCGGCCTTCACCGCATACTG
>JBAYUL010000091.1:0-3696 GCA_041675105.1 Minisyncoccota bacterium | reverse complement strand
TAATCTCGAGGAAGAGCTCGCCAGCTACGGCCGCGTGCAAAGCGACACAGGCGACTGGCAGGGAGCGAGCGTCGGTTTCGAGGGAGAGGAGGCTGATCCCAATGACGTAGCCGACCAGATAGAGGAACTTGCGACGAACGTTCCGCTCGTCGAAGAGCTCGAACATCGACATACCGACGTCGCCGAAGCCCTCGAAAAGATGGATCAGGGTATTTACGGGATCTGTGAAGTATCGGGAGACCCCATTCCGCTCGACCGCCTCAAAGCCAATCCTGCCGCGCGCACGACGCTCGAACACTCAGAGGAATAACGCGGAAAACATATACACATATACGTATGCGGCGCGCCTACGGGCGCGCCGTTTCGATTAGAATATGGGGATGAATTTTGCTCGCGTCTTCGGTGCGCAACCATCGCTTCCGCATGCCTCTCTTGTCTCGATCGAAGCCGATATCGGTCGCGGCTTGCATGCATTCACGATCGTCGGACTGCCCGACAAAGCGGTCGAAGAGGCGCGCGACCGCGTAGCCTCGGCGATCAAAAACAGCGGACTCACGTCGCCCAAAAGTACGAATAAAAAGATCGTCATCTCGCTCGCTCCCGCGGAACTCAAGAAAGAGGGTTCTGCGTTCGACTTGCCGGTCGCGCTTTCGTACCTCTTGGCGGCTGAAGAATTTCATTTCGATCCGACCGGGAAACTGTTCGCCGGAGAACTCGCGCTCGACGGAAAGCTGCGCCCGATACGCGGCGCCCTCTCTATCGCACTTCTTGCGCGCGATAAGGATTTCAAGGAGCTCTACGTACCGGAGGACAATGCGGCCGAGGCTTCGCTGGTCTCGGGTATCACTGTCTACCCGGTACGGATCTTTTCCGACTTGCTCGAGCATCTCAATGAAAAAACTGACTTTTCTCTCGTCGCACACATAACCGACCGATCGGTAGACGCCATACATGAAGAGGGTGTTTCACTCTCCGATATCCGCGGGCAAGAGAGCGCAAAGCGAGGTCTCGAGATCGCCGCTGCGGGTAGGCACAACATAGCGCTCTTTGGTCCTCCCGGGACAGGCAAGACGATGCTTGCGCGCGCCGCGTCGGCACTCCTTCCTGACCTGAGCGAAGACGAGATGATCGAGGTCACCGCCATCCACTCGCTCGCCGGTATCGCTGAGGGCGCAGTGCGTCGCCCGCCGTTCCGCTCACCGCACCACACGTCATCGTATGCATCGCTCATCGGCGGCGGCACCATCCCCCGGCCCGGAGAGGTCACCCTCGCGCATCGCGGCCTTTTGTTTCTTGACGAATTTCCGGAATTCCACCGTGATGTCGTGAATGCGCTCCGTGAACCTCTCGAAGATGCGCAGGTCTCTGTTGCACGCGCACGCGGCAGCGCGACATTTCCCGCGAATTTCATGCTCGTCGCCGCGCTCAATCCCTGTCCATGCGGAAAGTACGGCACGCGCGAGTGCCGCTGCATGCCACACTCGATAGAAAAATATCGTCGCAAGATATCCGGTCCTGTGGCCGATCGCATCGACATGTGGGTGCAAGTAGGGGATATGCCGCCCGAATCGCTCGCAATAAAACTAAAACGTGACAACACGCAGACGCGTCTCATGCGCGAGCGTATCGCGAGCGCGAGAGCAACGCAGCGTTCGCGATTCGAAGGACTCAAACATATCTCGACGAATGCGGACATGGGTCCGAAAGAAATAGAGGACCGCGCGAACCTGACGCAAAAAGCGGAGGACACGCTCGTCGCTGCGGCAAAGCAAATGAAACTTTCTGCGCGCGGCTACCACCGCACCATCAAGCTCGCGCGCACGATAGCCGACCTCGGCGAGAGCGAGACTATCGAACCCGCACACATGTTGGAAGCGCTTCAGTACCGCCAAAGGGAGTTATAAAGAAGCCGCCGCGTATCGCAATCCAGATTGCGTCGGTAAGCCGTTCAACATCTTGCACACATAGCGATGCAGGGTGTATTTATGAATAACGTACCGTCATCCAAATCAGACCCGTTTTGCTTATTTGGCGAATCGGGTCTTTTCTTATTTATATCCGTTCTTTGCTCTCGGAGAAAAAGATTCGGTTCTTTTTGAGGCCCAGCGGCGCGAGGCGCTTTACGATAAAATCTTTCATCGCCTTTTCGGAGCTGAATTTGACCACCTTCTTGTTATCGATGACCGCCCACTGTCCGACAGCACGAAGCACATCGACTTTGTTGAAGACGAGGTGGGTGACGCCGTTCATATTGATAGCGCGCTCGAGCGTTTGCATGTTCATCCAATTGGTCTGGCGGCGACGGCCGGTCGTTGAGCCGAACTCCTCGCCGATGTCACCGATCTTGTCGAACACACCACCTTTCGGCTGGAACTTTTTGCTGCCGACGTACGTCTCGTATATCTTCGCAACTCCCCACACATCGCGTACCGAAGAGGCCGGAAGGCCGTTGAGCAGCACGCCAGCGGCGGTGCAATGCGACGATGTGACGAACGGGTAGTCGCCCCAATCGATGTCGAGTCCGAATCCCTGCGCGCCTTCGGCGAGGATCTTTACGTTGTCCGATTTTGAATACCATTCTTTGTACATATCAATGAGATATGGTTTCAACTTTGGAATGTCTTTTGCACGAACGCCGGTACGTCCGTATTTGTCGCGATACGCCGGGCCGTTGCCACGACCGGTCGTCCCGATCTTGCCACCTTTCTGTCTGTCTTCGGCTTTGTGCGCATCAGTGATGATGTGTGCATTCTCCGCGATGAATATCTTTCCTTTCGTCTTCACGCCGCCCTCTTCGAGCATTTTTATTTCGCGGAAGAACTGATCCGGATCGACGACGCAGCCCGAACCGATGACCGACTTCACCCCAAAAAAAACGCCCGCCGGGATATGGTGGGTGACAAATTTCTTTCCCTTATGAAAAATGGTGTGGCCCGCGTTGCAGCCGCCGTTGTAGCGAAGCACGTGGGTATAGGAGTTTTTATTGCTTAAGTAGTGGGACACTTTTCCCTTTCCGCAATCTCCATACTGGAGATCAACGATGATGTCTACACTACGCATGGCTGCCTCATAGTAACAGCCGGGAAGCGAGGCGGCAAATCCGCACGGATCACGCGGCCGAGGGCAGCCGACGTCGTTAGGAGATAAAGGTGAGGATCAGTCTCACGCAGTGGAGGATGTCGTTCATCATATTAGATATTAGAAAGGATTGCGGATACCCCGCCTTCGCCAAAGCTTCGTCGGGCAGGCGTTACTACTTTCGATGTTTATATATAGTTTCATGTTCCAAATCTTTCTAGAAAGGGTTTCTTATACCATTTCTAATCTCGAAGTGAACGTGCGCGCCGGTCGATTTTCCGGTCGAACCTACATATCCGATGACCTGGCCTTGGACGACATGTGCACCGTCGTACGTTGATACCTTGCTCATGTGCGCATAGAGGGTTTGCGAACCGTTGCCATGACTTATGACCACATAGCTTCCGTAGCCGCCGTTATATCCTCCCGCTTTCGCAATGATGACGTCGCCGTTGGCTGAAGCCATGATGGGTGTCCCTACCGGAGCCGCGAGGTCAACTCCGTTATATCCGTGAATACCCTGTGTCTCGGTGTAGCGCGAGAGCGGCGCCATATAGTAACCGATCTGTGTAGCGTTCCCCGTCGGACCCACATTGTGAGCGGGCTCGTTTATGCCAG
>JBAYUL010000090.1:0-3698 GCA_041675105.1 Minisyncoccota bacterium | reverse complement strand
TAGCTCACAAAAAGCGCGTCACTCATATCGCCGCGCTTTTTTAAATATGCCGCGACAGCTTTCTTGGCAGAGTCGGAAAGAAATACGACGCGCACCTTTTCGCCTTTACCGCGCACCGAAAATTCATCGCGGGAAAGGTCGAGGTCCTGATTGAGATTGCACAGTTCGGACACACGCAGGCCGGTCGAGAAAAATAATTCCAGAATCGCCGTATCACGAAGTATCATCAGTTCGTTATCGCCGGACCTTCCCGCCGTCGCCAGGGCTTTGGCGGGCGCAGTCATAAGTCGTTCGAGTTCGGCTGCAGTGATGAGATCGAGGTCGCGCGCACTCGTCTTGGCCAGCTCAATGCGTTCGGGATTGAGCGATTCGACATCGCGTTTGCGAAGGAATTTGAGGAATGCGCGCAGCGCGATGAGGTGGTAATTCTGCGTGTTCTTCTTCATGGTGCCCGAGACCCCGGCCGAACGGTTGAGCACGATGCGAAATTCGCGGACCATTTGCTCAGTGATCGCTCCCGGCGCCTTCACTTTGGCGAACGCGATAAACCGGTTGAGGTAGCGGTCGTAATTTTCGACCGTCTTCACACCGCGGCCCTTTTCTATTTCCAAATATTCCAGGAACTGCGTCTTGAGTGTCTTCAGATCCGCTGTCATGCCTTTAGTGTCGCACAATATTGCACACACACATATGTGGTATGGTATCGCGAGAAGTGAAAGGAGGTGAAACGTGACCGATACGCACCCACACGACCCATTGCCGCCTTGGTGGCGCGCAAAGATCGCTTTGATCATTCCTTCTCCGAGCATGGTGACTTTCCTGGAGCAACAAGCGCTCTGTCCGGAAGGCGTCGCGGTACTTCATACCCGCGTAATGCTCAAAGAGACCACGCCGGAAGCCCTGTCAAAACTGAGCGAAGAGGCCTGCTACGCAGCCGAGCTGCTGGCTTCCGCGAAGCCCGACGTGATCAGTTATACCTGCACCTCGTCGGCATTCATCAAAGGTGCGGAATACGAGCGGACGATGATCCAAAAGATGGAAGGGATCACGGGGATCACGACCACGAGTATGGCCACTTCTGTGATAGAGGCGCTCAGGTCGCTTACCATCAAGAAGGTCGTGGTCGTCGCTCCGTACCTGAAGACGATCACTGAGGTCGAGGAGAAATATCTTGGATCGTTCGGATTCGAGGTCGTCCATTCTGAAACGCTCGGCATCGTAAAGCCGGCCGCGATCACGGAACGTTCTCCGCAAGAGAATTACGATTTTGCTCTGAACGCCTTTCGTAAAGCACCCGATGCCGACGCTGTGTTCATCAGCTGCGGCGGCCTGCGCACCGTTGACATCATCGGGGATCTGGAGCGAGTGATCGGAAAGCCGGTGTTGAGCAGCAACCAGTGCAACGCATGGATGTGCTTGAAACTCGCGGGCATACACGAACCCATCCATCGATATGGGAGCTTGTTGGCCAACGAGAGATAGCACAATGACACAGGGGTCGGGATCGACCCGTGTGGTGTCCCCGTTCTATCAACAGTGTTGCGAGCCATGCGTGATTTTCGACGAGGTACACTGCCAGCGGGTTTGGCAATGCAACTCTTGGCGAGGTCGCTATGGCGGAATGGGGAATAAACCGGGGAGACCACGGATCGAACGACGACGCGCTGGCGCGGGGACGAACTTCCTCGTCAGTGAGAAGTGCGGCCGTGAGCGAAGCGACGATGACGCAGATCTCGGACGCCGTAGCAAGCGGCGCGAAGGATCGCGATCAGGTGAGCGAAGCCATGACGGCGTCGCAAACCAAAGCCTGACTGAAGGCTACAAATTCTATGATGCGGGGGGCCGGTGGCCCCCTCTTTTTTTATCCCATTGTCTCTACACGCAGGCGTGTAGTACACTGGAACAATTGATATGAACTGCGGACACTCCATGAGCTCGATGATGGTCATGCGCATGCGCACCCCGCGGCTCCTCTAACGTTGGAAAGAAATACGACAGAGAACAGCCGCGGGGAAGCGGCTGTTTTCTTTACGCATTCACTCATACGTATATGTCACTCATCACCAACAAAAAACTTCCCGCGTTCAGCCATCTGAAACACGAAGCGATATTCGAGATCTCACTGGAGCGTGCCGCTGCACAGGACATCCGGCCGATCGAGATCGGAATACTGAATCTCATGCCGAGCGCGGTCGTCGAGCGTACAGAACTCCAGCTTTTGCGACTTCTCGCCAACACGCCACTTCAGATACGCCCAACATTCCTGTACTTCGACGAATACAAGTCGAATTCGAAACAGTCTCACTTCGACACCTTCTACAAGACACTAAGCGAAGCGCGCGAGCACGGCCTCGACGGCCTCATCGTGACCGGCGCGAACTTGGAAGAATATGATTTCGAGCACGTTCGCTACTGGCACGAACTCACGTCATTCCTCGACTGGGCACACGAAAACATAACGTCTACCATTTTCAGCTGTTGGGCGGTGCACGCCGCGCTCTACCACCGATACGGCGTGAAGCCCCGCAGTTTTGAAAAGAAACGGTTCGGCGTCTTCTCGCACCACGTGCTACATGAAACAAATTCTCCATTTCTCTTCGGTATGGACGATGAAATACTCGTCCCGCACTCACGGTGGCGTGGAGTCGAAAAGAGCGATGTTGCGCATTGTCCCGAGCTCGAAGTATTGATCGAGAGCGAGGGAGTCGGGCCGCATCTTATCTGCGGCCGCGGTGGTCGCGAGCTTTATCTGCAGGGTCACCCTGAATACGACCGTATCGATATCGCAGCGGAATATCTGCGCGACAAAGCTGCCGGCGTCGCGATCTCGCTCCCGCGCAATTACTTCCCCGACGATGACGAATCAAAAGTCCCCCTGCGAAATTGGAGCGCGAACGCGCAGGTCTTCTACTCCAACTGGATCAATTGGATCTACCAAACGACGAACGTCGATGTGAAGAAGCCGCTTATGGAGTAGGCTGCTCTACTTCAAATACTTTTTCTTTTTTAGTTTTTCGGGAAGGTAGGATTCTTTGTCATAGAGTTTGTAGCCCTTCTGGTAATCCAGATCTTTCATGAGCTTGGTCGGCGCATTGCGGATCTTGAGCGGCACGGGAAGGTTGCCATGCTCTTTTACATCGGCGACCGCTTCGAAGTATGCATCGTATGATGCGCGGCTTTTTTTGCAGGTCGCCAGGTATGCGACGCCGTGCGCGAGATTGATCGCACATTCGGGATACCCGACGCTTTCGCACGCGCGGAAGACCGCATCGGCAACAACGAGCGCCGTTGGCACGGCGAGTCCGATGTCCTCGCTCGCGAAGACGACCATGCGCCGAGCGATGAAAAGGGGATCTTCTCCCGCTTCCACCATGCGCGCGAGATAGTAGAGCGCTGCATCGGGCTGCGAAGCGCGCATGCTTTTTATGAACGCCGAGATGGTGTTGAAGTGTTCCTCTCCTTTTTTGTCGTATCGCACATGCTTCGATTGCACCGCCTCTTTGAGCGTCTCAAGTGAGATCTTCCCATATAGCGCCTGCGCGGTCTCGATGGCACCGATCGCTTGGCGTGCGTCACCGTCCGAGAATTGAATGAGCCAATCGCGTGCGTCTTTCGGGATCTTCCCCGCCAGCTGGCGGGTCGCGCGTTTCACTATTTGCTCCATTTCTTTTTCGTTGTGCCCATTCAATACGAACACT
>JBAYUL010000089.1:0-3720 GCA_041675105.1 Minisyncoccota bacterium | reverse complement strand
TTATTCGCTTCTGCCATCCTATGAGTGGTCTCCTTTTTGGTGACGGCGCTTCCCTCTCCTTTGTGTGCGGCTTTGATCTCGGCGAGGAGTGATACGGCCATCGGCTTTCCTTTGGTACCTTCGGCTGCCTCTACGATCCAGCGCAAGCCAAGTGACATGCGGCGTTCAGGACGAACTTCGCGCGGCACCTGGTAGTTGGCACCGCCAACACGGCGCGAGCGGACTTCCACAGACGGGGATGCTTTTTCAAGAGCCTCTTCGAGGATGACGAGTGGATCGCCGTCTTTCTTGAGCTCTTCGAGCACTTTGTAGACGATTTTTCGCGCAGTGTCCTTCTTGCCGCGCTCCATCACGTAGTTGATGAGCTTGGCAACTTTCATCGAGCCGTACACTTCGTCCGGCTGCGGCTGCTTACGATTTTTTACAGGGCGTCGCATATATTATTTGGCTGCCTTCGGCTTCTTCGCACCGTAACGCGAACGTCCACGGCGGCGCTTGTCGACTCCTGTCGCATCAAGCTTGCCGCGCACGATGGTGTAACGAATACCGATGTCCTTCACGCGACCTCCGCGCACCAGGACGACCGAGTGCTCCTGAAGGTTGTGCCCCTCTCCCGGAATGTACGCAGTGATTTCCATACCGTTGCTGAGGCGAACGCGGGCAATCTTACGGATGGCCGAGTTCGGCTTGCGGGGCGTCTTGGTCGTCACACGAGTGCAGACACCGCGTTTGAACGGGGCTGGGTAGAAGCTCGGGCGGTTCTCAAGTGAATTGAAACCGCGTCCAAGAGCGATTGTCTTGGTGCGGTAGGTGCGCGCCTTGCGTCCTTTGCGAGCGAGTTGATTGATCGTAGACATTTAAAAACTCCCGAAGGGAGTGCGAGGAGTGTACTACTAGTAGAGGGCAATTGCAAGAAAAAAGAGCCGGCCCCGCCGCGGCGGGGCCGGCTCTTTCCCTTTTGTGGTGCGACTATTGCGCCAGCTTCGCTATCAGCGCCTTGAGTGCCGACTCAAGCGCGGTGAGCGCATTCGCGAGATTTGGGTTCGTGTTGCCTGCGGAAGCGCCTGTCCCGCTCACCGTCTGGGTCGGATACAGTGATGGGTCCAATCGGTAGGAGCATCCGTTGTCTCCGCAGTTCGTACTGGAAACCGTCAGAGTCCCCCGCGTGAGGAATGCGTAGTGCGGGAGGTGGTATATATCGACTTCGTAGGACCCCGGAGCAAGCGTGTTCGTTACCTGCGCGCTCCAACGGCCTGATCTATCCGGAGTCAGTGCCCCGCTGCGCCACGCGAATCCGTTGGTTCCGCCTCCCGGTTGTATGAGTGAGACGCCGACTTCGAGCGAAGCCACTGCCGTCGAACCGCCGCTCAGAAGCGGCAAGCCGTTGGTCGAGTTAAGGGTGTTGCCGTCAATGTACGCCGACGGATTTGTAACGGTGAGATTTGCGGTCACCCGATAGAAGTTGTTTTGCGCACTCTGAACGGTGACTCCATACGCGCCGGCCGAAAGCGAGGGAATGTTGAACGACCACGGAGCGCTCGCTCCGGCACTCGCGGAGGTTTGGCCCGTGTACACCGATTGACCTGAGGAGTTGGTTATCGTGAGGACCAATGTGCCGCCAAGATTGCCTGCAGTGCCTGAGATGGTCGACGGCAGGTCAGCAGGAATGGAGATCTGAGTGCTGTCGATGCTGAGTGACGGCTGTCCGGTGTTACCACCCGTAACGGTAATCGTCACGCTTTGCGCTTGCCCGCAGTACCCAAAGGTACAAGAACCGGCTGTAACGAGGCTCGCCGTGTAAGTACCCGGCGCGGCATACGTATGATTCACGCCACGAGCCGCACCACCTTCAGTAACACTCATTTGTCCGGACGTGCCGTCGCCAAAATTAACATTTAACGATTGCTCGTCTCCTGCTGTTGCGCGGAATGCGACCGTAAGCGGTGCCGCACCCGATGTCGGCGATGCGGAGAAAGTCGCATTCGTAGTACCGCCGCCAATAGTGACGGTCGCCGAGGCTTGCGCGCTCTTGCCGATGTCGTCACTAACGGAAACGGAAACCTTGTACGTACCTGCCGAAGGAAAATCGGTGGTGAAGGCATTGGTTGTCTCGCCGCCCACGGGATACGCTTGCGCGGAGCAGACGCTATACCCACCGTTGGTCACATCGCACCAGCTATACGTATAGGTGAGTTTCTTTCCCTCAGGGTCGCTCGCTTGCACTATCCATGTCCCCTTCTGCCCGACCGTAAGAGAAGCGGGGCCGGTAAAGCCCGATATGACAGGCGGTCTGTTGTTTTCGTACGCGGGATCAACGATAGTGAATTGCGAATCGGAACTATCGCATGTCGCATTGTTGCTGTCGCAAACCCTGACCGTGTAGTCGCCCGATCCTGCACCGGCTCCAATAGGTTCAAGCACTTTGCCCACCGTCCACGAGAAAGCATGTCCGGTGACACCTTTGGCGAGAGTGAGTGGTGCGGGCATCATCTGGGGACATCCCATAAGCGGATTGTCACACCGCGGCATGGTGCGGTCGAGAAAGACATCATAGGGATTAACGGCAATAAACACGCGACCGTCGTTCCATGTGATGTTCTGCTGGCTTCCAACGTTCCACCGTTCGCCGCCATTCGGAGACGTGACGGTAATACCCCGCCCCTGCGACCCAAAGACATTAATCGTCGCGGTGCCGACAACGTTGCAACCTGCGGTGATGCATTGACTCGAGTTGAGGAGCTGTGCGGTGTAGGTGCCCGCGGAGGCATATGTGTGATTCAGCGGCATTGTGCACGGACCGGTGATGCCGGTAGTCTGGCATGCGAAGAACGGAACGTTCTCTTGTGCGCCATCCCCATATTTGATGATGCCACCTGCAGAAGCTGCGGGAATTTGGAACGTGACCAGTAAGGGTGCCGCGCCAGTTGTCGGCGATGCGGAGAGGGTAGCCGATGTGTTGTCGGGGATGCAATCCTGATTGCATTTACCTCCATTGTGCGTGCCTGCCGGACATATGCGATACATGTTGGTACACACGAGCGCATCGCCGACGGTGATCGTCACCGTGCCGATCTGTTGGTCAGGAGAACCGCAGAACGATGATATTCCGTTCACGAAACATATCCCTCCGCCCTTACTCAGGGTCGCCGTGTAGGTGCCGGCGGATGTGTAGGTGTGTGACGCGCCGTATCCGCCGCCGGTGCATGTGCCGCCAAAGTAGCAGACACCAAGAGGACCTGCCTGTATCGTACCGCTCGTGCCGTCGCCGAAATTGATGGTGCCGGACTTCTCGGAAGTCGTGAATCGTACTGCAAGCGGCGCAGCTCCGGAAGTTGGCGAGGCGGAGAATGTGCTCGAAATCGTTGTGTCGGGTACGCACTTCGCGTCTTGGATCGGGCACCTCGCCGAATCATAGGTGACCGGACCATATTCGTAATGCTGGCCCGCCGGGCATGCGGTCCGCAGGGACATATTCACCGGGCAGATGGGTCCCGATCCAACGCCGGTTGAACCTACACCGCCAGAAAATGTCGTCTGTCCGGTAGCGTTCGCGCACCCCTGCGCCATAGCAGCGCGCGTCTTGGGGCCGACAAAACCAAAACCGGTCGTGTCGGGGTCGCCGGAAGCGATGACACCGTGCGCTGATTGCCACTGTTGGACCAATTGGAGAGTGACCGGGCCGAAGTAGCCGGTCACGCGCCCGCCGAGAAATTGCTGAAG
>JBAYUL010000088.1:0-3734 GCA_041675105.1 Minisyncoccota bacterium | reverse complement strand
TGAAATGTTTTACTTCCCTGGGTCTGCTCCTCTCAGCGTTTAATTGAGAGGTCTAGAAGGTGTACTTCTAGGGGTTTCCCCATTCGGAAATCTCCGGATCGTAGGTTGCTAAGCACCTCCCCGAAGCATATCGCCGCTATGCCGCGTCCTTCATCGCCTTCTTCAGTCAAGGCATCCACCACACGCCCTTACTCAGAACTCCTGTCAGGATTTCTGAGAACCGCGTATCTTCTGCTTCATTGCTCTTCCACCACCCTCGGCGGTGTACGAACGTGCCTACAAAACACATCCGTACGAACAACAAAGACTTTTTGTTTTGCTCGTCTTTTGTACACTCATTTGCATGAGTGCAATTGCCTCGCACGATCGCTCGTGCAAGGTTCCTGCATCTCGTTCCGGACAAGACTCACTAACCGGTAACGAGACGTTTTAATTCTTTCTTTGTCGCTCTTCGTATGTCAACGATCAGCGTATATATTCGTGTCCCTTTCGGGGCGTGAAAAAGGCCGCGTGAAGCGGCCATTCGTATAACAGGTTTCCCCGTCTTACGACTGGCGCTTTTCGTAGCTGTTTTCCGAACACATACGTCAGGCGAGTATACGCGAAGCAGTTTTATGTGTCAAATTATGGGCTTTATGGGGATATGCGGTGGATAACACGGGGTTCAGAAACAAAAAAACGGCTTACATAAGCCGTTTTTCATGTAGAGCGCACTAGGATTTCAAGGTCTCCTCGGCCCTCGCGATATCTTCGGGGGTGGTGATCTGGATCCACTGCGTCGCTTTCACTGCGGAGAATGGTATTCCAGATTTCTTCGACGCGGCGACGATAGTCTGCGGCAGGCCGAATTCTTCGCTGCCTTCGCTTTTTGGCACCATTTCAAAATCAAACAACCGCGTATCAAGTGAAAACATGTTGGTGCCGATGAGCCCCGGCTTGCCGCCGTGATTCCCCTCTTCTATGTCTTTGATGGTTCCCGACTCATCGATAACGACACAGCCTCCCATGTCCATATGTTCTGTTTCTTGGACCAGCTGAGTCCAGCCACCAATTGCAATACACCTGTTCGCGTCCTCCTTGGAATAAATATCGTCTCCCATCATCACCAAAAAGCTGTCTTTCAATATGGAACGTGCACGCCACAAAGCGCCAGCCGTACCGTCGATCTTTTCCTGCTCAACGTATAAGATGCGCTTATCTTTGTACGAGCCTCCAAAAGTCTTTTGTATCAATCCTCCCATGTAACCGACGACGAGAATTACCTCATCGATATTGTTCGGCAGAATATCGAACTTATGTTCAAGGAGTGTTTTCCCGGCGACTTGAAGGAGGGGTTTGGGGAGCGCGTCGGTGAGCGCTCCCATTCGCGTACCGCGACCTGCTGCGAGAATGACCGCTTGCATAGAAATACATACTATCAAAATCGCCACCGAGCTCCTACAAAAGCAGCGGCCGCCACATTTGTGGCGGCCGCTGAGAAACAGAGATCGTTTCTGGCTACTGATTGTGTGCGATCTCCGAACGGATGCGTTCGATAGTGCGCGCTGCTGCTTCTTTGCCGCCAAGGCCGAAAGCGAGCCCGAATGCGAGCGATGCCGCCACCACGATGCCGGTGAACAGCGTCTGAACGAATTCCGTAGCTACCCCGAGCTGGTTGAGGGCCGCGAGGATCGCCGTGATCCAGATCGCCCATTTGGCGACCGATCCTGCGAGATTTGCGCCATGGGCACCCGCTGCGCGGGCAGAGCCCGACACCAAGTTCTTGGCAACTTCGGCGACGATGGCGCCGAGGATGAGGATAAGCGACGCCACGATGACCTGCGGGAGGTACAAGAGTACGACCGTCTGCAAGAACACCGTCACGCGCGTGAGTCCGAGGATCTCGAGTGATGCGACGAGGAACACGAGGATGACGAACCACATAACGAGCGTTCCGAGGAAGCGTCCGACATCAAGTGAGAACCCTGCGCCCTTGGCCGCATCATTGAGGCCCGCTGCCTTTATCGCATCATCGATACGAAGGACGCGAACGAGCTCGACGACCACACGGTACAAAATAACGCCGATGATCCAGCCAATGACGAAAACGATGATCGCCGCGAGGATCGCGGGCAGATACTGTGCGACCGTATACCAAAGATCATAGAAAGAGCCCTGCACCGCTCCCGCTGATTGAGTAACTATCATGAAGTGATTGATTATGAATAATGTTAATAATTGTTATAACGGTTTCGACCCCGTATACCACAATGATAGCAACCTGAACGCGGCCTTTTAGCCGCGTTGGAGAGCCGTGTGGATACCTGCCTGCCGGCAGGCAAGGGCAAGATAAGGCTCAGTTAAGCCTTCTATTCTAGAGGAGCCGTGTCCTATCGAGCAGTACAAGGTGCGGAAAGTCGAGCGTATCGCGCAAAAGCTTGTCCTGTATGGTGAGGCGGTAGCGGAATTCTGGCGTTGAGAATGCGGCATAGCGGATCTCTCGTCCAAAAGCGGGTTCGAGCGAACGAACGGCACTCTCGATACGACGCTCATTGAGCGAATCCACCGCCACGATCATGTCGGCGGGGCGCGTTGAATCTCCCATGAATGAGCCCGAGAGGATGACGGTGGCTATCTTCCCCGACCGCTTGAGAGCACCGATGATCGTGTCATAGCGGATCGGCGATACCTCATGCACGAACGACGAGAGTGCACGAAGATGCTTGAAATCCGTATCGACTGCCCAGGTGTCGAATTTTTGCTTTCCTTTCACTGTACGATTCGAACCGTTGCCGAGCGCGATGGTCAGCTGCTTCCCCTTTTTAATGATGCCCAGTTGTTCGAGCGCCTTCATCTCTCGCGCCACCGCCTGAGCCGACATGCCCGCTCGTTTTGCTACCGCCGAGAACGTGAATGGTTCGTTCGGATTAAATAGAAAAACGCGCATCAGTTGTGCGCGCGCCGGATTACCGATAAATATCCCGAGGAAATCTGTCTTTGTTTTGCTTGCCATATACCGATAGTACCACCCTCATATCCGTTGACGAGGGGTGTGGGGATAGTAGAGTCTGGTTCAGGAGGACAGCCATGTTCGAAGACCGCAGGCCGAAAATGACGTACCAGCAGGCTCTCTGGTTCTTGAAGCGAATGATCAACGAAACGGACAAGATACCCCTGGACGACATCACTGTGGACACCACGGTCTCGCGTGAGGCGTTCATCAAATTCTGGAGGCTTCTGAAGACACGCATCACGCCCGAACCGAGGACGCCAGCGGGGCTTGCCTGGTTCAGCTCAACGACGGTTGCGAGCTTGCTGCAAACATTCGAGTTTGAGCCGGAACCCGCGTGAACCAACGCTTGAGCTATCTGCGAACAACCGCGTCAGCGAGTGCCGCAGCTCGTTTTACTTCAAGGACATCGTGCACCCGCACGATGTCTGCTCCCTTTTGTATGCAAAGCGTTACGGCCGCAAGCGTACCTTCGAGCCGTTCACTGGCTGGCAAGTCGAGCGTATAGCCGACGAACGATTTACGCGACGGACCGACGAGTATCGGGTAGCCGAGGGTCTCCAACTCCCCCAAACGGTTCACAAGCTCAAGATTTTGTTCGACTGTCTTCCCGAAACCGATACCCGGATCAATGATGATATTTTCTTTTGATACCCCTGCGAAAAGCGCGGCGTCTATCAGTTCCTGCAGTCCTTCTTTTATATCGTCCAAAAGTTCGTCGTAGTGGACGCCGACGTATCTTCCT
>JBAYUL010000087.1:0-3834 GCA_041675105.1 Minisyncoccota bacterium | reverse complement strand
TGCGGTGCTGGGCGACCTGACTATTTTCGCCCTCGTTCGATTCGCTTTTCGACGGGATGTCGAACACATAATGAGCGTGCCCAAATACAAGCGATTCGTAGCCATCTTTCACCGTAGAATGTTCCGTTGGGTACTTCCGTTCTTGGGGGCGCTCATTATCGCATCACCCTTTCCGGACGAGCTTGGAATGGGGTTAATGGGACTTTCTCGGATGAATACAAAAAGCCTTATAGCAATTTCCTTCGTCATGAATGCCCTTGGGATAGCCCTGATCGGTCGGTTGGCGTAAGTAACGTTTTGGGGCTGCCGTGTCCGTAGGATACAATTGCTCTCTATGGGACTTCCAACAAGAAATGAGGCGCATGCACTCCTCGATAGTCACGTCAAAGATGAATATCAACGCCTCCATGGTCGTATGGTCGGCGCGGCGGTGGAAGGCTATGCAGGTCTCTATGGCGGGGACAAGGACCTGTGGTATCTCACTGGCCTTTTGCACGATATCGATTTCGACGAACACCCGCACGAGCATCCCGCCGAATCGCTCAAGTGGTTCAAGGAGTGGGGTTACCCGGAGGAGCTCATACATGCTGTCGAAGCGCATGCGTTCGGATATAACGGATTCACGACGATGCCGAGCACGAAACTCGCGGCCGCGCTCATGGCGTGCGACGAGCTGTGCGGCATCTTCTACGCATATCACATGATAAATCCCGTTCCGTACGGGCAAATGAAAGCGAGTTCGTTGAAAAAACGATACGGTGAAAGTCGCTTTGCCGCGAAAATTGATCGAAAGGTCATCGACCGAGGATGCGAAGCGCTCGGCGTCGATATCGACACCCACATCGCAAATCTCATCAAGTTCCTCGGAGAAATGAAATAGTCCGACGTAGTAGTATCCGTTTATGATAGACATCATCAGGTCGGGGGAAGCAAGAAAGGGACCGGATTACTTCCAGATACTTGAACAGAAGGGGTTCAAGTTCATTTCCAAGGGTGAGCAATGGCCTTCGACAAGCGTGAACTTCGAAGGCTTCGACTTCAAGACGAACCAGGAAGCGTGCAGACAACTGGTAAGCGGCGTTGCGGACGCATGTCGCGAATACCTTTCGATGTGGATCGCTGAGGACACCTTCGGCAGCGACCACGCCGCTCGGCGCACATGGAGACATGAAATGGACGTGGAACATGGCGAGAGCTTCGGGCTTTTCTATAACGGTAACAAGCTGCGTCTCGGTACATTCGGAACACTGCAAGGATACTTCGAGGGTCTGGTATCGCTCTTGGACCGGGACAATATCCATACGCCACAAGCGGAGCGGGTCCGCGAGCTTGCCTCATCATTTCCGCAGATCTCTACGGAAAAGGAATATGGATCGATGGGCCAAATGGAGCGTGAATCGCTTGCGCTCGAGCTGGCGAAAGACCCGAACGTGTTGGTCCAGCGCACCTACAACAATATGAGCGATACCGAACGAATCGCGCTCTCGCAACGCGTGGACACCGTGGCGCGGGCCTTCCTCGAGATGGTAAGCGCATAGTCGCACCTGATATGGATATCAAGCGACCGGATTCAAAGCAGCCAATTCCTGAACACGCGAAAAAAGTGTTCAGTGGAGAGCTCTTTGACGTATATCAATGGGAGCAGCCGCTCTACGACGGAACGACGGCGATATTTGAGAAATTGAAACGGCCGGATACCGTTATCGTGTATCCGATCCTTCCTGACGGCCGGATCCTTCTTACCGAACAAGAGCAGCCCGGCAAGAGGCCGTTCGTCGGTACCGCAGGCGGGAGGGTTGATAAAGGCGAGGACATTCTTGCGGCCGCAAAAAGGGAGTTGCTCGAAGAGACGGGATACGAGGCAGGAGAATGGATATTGTGGGACGCTCGCCATCCGACCGGCAAGATCGATTGGGTGGTGTATACCTTCGTCGCAAAAGGCCTGAAGAAGGTCGCTGATATGGATTTGGACGGCGGAGAGAAGATCGAATTAAAGCCGGTTTTGTTCGACGAATTTCTCGCGATAGCAAGCGACCTCGATTTCATTGAAAAAGAAACCGTTCCAAAGGTGCTCGAGGCACGACTGTATCCGGAAAAGCTTGAACAACTCCGCAAGCTCTTTAGTGCCTAATTTATCAGACGTTACAGGCAAGCGGGTGCGGCTGTTGCTGTGGTGCCTCAGTCGTGGTTTATTGCTGGCAGGGAGAGCTGGAACTCTCCGATCACTAGGGGATAGGTCATGCACCATGTTGAAACGGTCCGGCTCGACGCACGTGGTGTCGCGGAGCTGAAGCAGCGCGTGTATGGCTATATGTTGGCCACGCGCAGGGATAAATACGAACCGTGGGTACGGGGGATCGAGCGGTATAAACACTGGGCGCTCCTTGCGGAGCGCTACGGCGTGCCTCTCGGTGTCCGCTATTTCACGGAAGCGAGCGCGCGCGTCGAGCTCATCGAGGCGATATACATCGCAATGCGCCTCGTTGACGACTTCGTCGACAAGGACGCACCGCTTCCGGACGGGTGGCGTTCAAGCGTTGCCTATGTGGAAGCATTCGTTGAGGCACTCGAGACCGGTCGCCTTCGATCGGATATCCCGGGAAGTCTGCTGCGATATGCATTCGATATCGGAGAAGCACTTCGTATCGACATGCGTCCGTCGGTGCGCGACATCCTTATGTCGCTGCATTTCGACGCGAAGCGGCAGGAATCGCCGGCGATGCTGTTCTTCGAACGCGAGACACTCGAACATCACTTCCACTTACTCGATATCCGTGGAACGGTGGGCGGATGCCTTGCGGTGACGCGTGAACCGCAGGGCTCCTGGCAGCTCATCGAGCCGCTCGGCGTCGCCACGCGCATCCGGTACAACGTGCGGGACCTCGACGAGGATCTGCGAGCCCGGCTGTGCAATATCCCGCTTGAGGACATTGAACGCTTCCGTATACGCAATGTGCTCGACACGACCTCAGTCGAGATGTGCAATTGGAAACGCATGGAGGCGCTTCGGGGACTCGATCTGCTCGATATGTATCGGGAACGGAAGCACGAACTCTCACTGCACTTTTTCACCAACACCGTTCTTCGGCGGGCCTATGAGCAACCGGCGACCCGGTATCTCAAGGAGGCGTCCACCTCATAACTACCAGTGCCCGCATGGCCGACACCGTGCGGGCGAAATTGTTACAATTTTGATACGAACAATGGAAAGGCGGAGAGGAAAAGAAGAGCTATGCATAAGCGCCTGGCACGATGAGGCGAGAATGCAACAACAGAGGCACAATAAACGCCCCAGCTCCGTAGCCGAGGCGTTTACATGGACTATACTGTCAGCAATGAAGATATTTTCCTCTTGGCACGGCGTCGCGCTCGTTTCGCTTGCGGCGACTTTCGTGCTCTTCCATGCATGGGCGCTCATCACACGGCCGGATCTTTCGGTCCACCTGTACGACGCGGTACCATGGGCGGATATTCCCGCACATATTATATTCGGTGCTTTTCTCGCATTGCTCCTACTCTATCCGAATTTCTTCCGCTACAGCGAGAGTTTCATCGTCGTATTTTCGCTTGTCATGCTCGCGGGTATCGGATGGGAGTTCTTCGAACATGGCTACGACGTGCTCTACGGCATGCCGCGTGGCATCGCAGCCGCGAACCACGGTGTATTCGATACCGTGAAGGATATCGCCGACAATGGTCTTGGCGCGATCGCGGCGCTCGCCCTGTTCCGCAGGCGCAACCGCTGATCGTAAAAAAACGGGCGTCGTCGAAGGAGCCGTTTGTTATACTTGGCGCATGGACATTTTGCACGAAGCCAAGAAGCTCTTGGAGAAG
>JBAYUL010000086.1:0-3847 GCA_041675105.1 Minisyncoccota bacterium | reverse complement strand
TGGAGAGCGATATGTCGCGGTATCATCCACCGGCCGCATAACCGCGAACGCCACATCATGCCCATGACTCCTCCAAGAATACGTCCTCAGCAATCGGGATACACGCTCGTTGAGCTCATCGTCGCGGTTGGCTTGTTCGCATTCGTCATGACACTTTCTTCCGGAGCGTATCTCATGATGATCGGCCTGAATCGCCAGGCGCAGGGCATCGCTACCGGAATCGACGACCTGTCGTTTGCGCTCGAGACCATGACGCGCGACATACGGACCGGCTCCGAGTACGACTGCGCCGGGCTAGGCGACTGCCCGAGCGGCGCGAGCAGCTTCTCGTTCAGGAACAGACATGGCGTCCTGGTTACGTATAGTCTTTCCGATTCGTCGCTCGTAAAGACGAGCAATTCGATACAGAGCACGCTGACCGACCCGTCGGTCACTCTCTCCTCGCTCACGTTCTATGCCGCGGGGACGAGTCCTGCGCCGAGCGATTACCAGCAGTCCCACGTCGTCATCATCGCGTCTGGCACGGTCTCGACTGGCGCTGGGAAGGAAGAGCCGTTTACAGTCGAAACTTCCGCGACGATGCGCGGCACGGATATATGAACATGACGAAAATCATTCTCCGATCACATGCACCGCTCGACGTGAAAGCTCTGAGAGCTTTCACTCTGGTCGAGACGATGATCGCCGTGACCATCCTCACGTTTGCCGTCGCCGGACCGCTGTTTACGGCAAGCCGTGCGCTCGTCGCCGCAGAAATCGCGCGCGATCAGCTTACGGCATCGTATCTCGCGCAAGAGGGCATCGAATACGTGCGCGCTATGCGCGACACGGAATATCTCGCGGCGTATCAGACAGGCGGGGCAACCGTCTCTGAAACGGCGTGGAGCAGTTTCCTGAGCGGATCGAATGCCGGCTCGATTACCCAGTGTCGGACGTCCGTGTGCACGCTCGACCCGTCCCGCAATATGGGCACCGGAAGCGGGTTCGCGCTCATACCCTGCTCGGGGGAGACGTGCTCGCCGCTCTACCTGACCAATGGGATCTACACCACGCAGAGTGAGATACCTGGAGCGGAATTGACGCCGTTTACGCGCACGGTCCAAGCAATCGACGTCTCGGCCGGAGATGAGCGCATCGTGTCGAGAGTCTCGTGGACGTTCCACGAGACGCCGTACATCGTGACGGTCACCAGTCACCTCACACCATGGCAATGATGAATACAGCAAACAGCAAACAGCAAACAGGAGGCAACGATGCTAGGCATGTGTATTCGTCGCCTACCGCAAAAGGCGGGTTCGCGCTTCTCGTCGCGGTCATTTTCATGTCGGTGATGCTCACGTTCGGCCTCGCGCTCGGCGCGCTCGGCTATAAGCAGAAGGTACTCGCGTCGAGCTCGCTCGGATCGCAGTATGCGTTCTACGTCGCGGATGCCGCTCTCGAGTGCATACTAGAAGCCGATCAGCAGCAGGATTTGTTCGCCTATTCCTCAGACATGTCCGCACCTGCCCCGACAGTGTCGTGTGATGGGATGGACGCAATATCATCGTCGGTGAGTAGTCACACGCTCACGAACTGGATTATAGCCGCGCGGTTCTCGATGGATGACGGGAGACACTGTGCGGACGTGATGATATCAAAGCCAGCAGATCGTACGGGTACGACGCGACTGTTCGCTCAGGGCTACGACGTCTCGTGCGATGTCGTGAACGCTCCGGCGGGCGCGCGCTTCGCTTCTCGTGGCATAAATGCTCATTATTAAGACGCGAGCTTGCCTCGTGCGGCGTGCGATTTTTCATGAAGTGAAAGGAAATATCCCACAGGGTATACTGTCCGCATGAGAGCCACAGGCGAGGTACGCGAGCGGGCGAGGCAGCTGCGAGGCGCGATAACGAAGTATCGCGCGCTTCAGCACGAGAAGGACGCCTCTCCGATTTCTCCAGAGGCGCTCGATTCGCTTAAATACGAGCTCGCACAGCTCGAACAGGAATATCCAGAGCTCGTAACGCCTGATTCGCCAACGCAGGTCGTCGCCGGAGCGCCCGTGCCGTTTCTTAAGAAAGTGCGGCACGCGGTCCCGCAGTGGTCTTTTAACGATGCCTTTACCGAAGATGACATCCGAGCATTCGACGAGCGTGTGCGGAAGATGAGTGGGGTCGTACCGACATACGATCTTGAACTCAAGATAGACGGGTTAAAGATCGTCTGTACGTATGAGAAAGGGGTACTCATGACGGCAGCAACACGCGGCGATGGACTCGTTGGCGAGGATGTCACGCACAATATTCGCACTATTGCGTCTGTGCCCGAGCGGCTCTCTCGGCCGATAGACCTCGTTGCCGAGGGTGAGGTATACCTCACGCGATCAGGCTTTCAGAAACTGAATGCGCTGCGTCAGAAGGCGGGAGAACCGCTCTTCGCGAATCCGCGCAATGCCGCAGCAGGCTCTATCCGCCAGCTTGATCCAGAGATTGCTGCGGCCCGACCGCTTGGCGTCTTCATGTACGACGTCGCGGCGACATCGGAGCCATTCCCGGCGTCGCAGGGCGAAGAGCTCCGCTATCTTGAGGAGCTCGGACTGCCGGTCAATCCCGAGCATCGGCATGCCGAGACACCGGAAGACATTTTTGCGTATTGGGAGAAATGGAAGGGAAACGCGCGCGACAAAGTCGACTATCAGATCGACGGTATCGTGCTCAAGGTCGAGTCGAGGTCGGCACAGGAGACGCTCGGTTACACCGGCAAGGCACCGCGCTTCGGCATCGCATATAAGTTCCCGCCCGAGCAAGTGCAGACGATTCTCGAAGACATCTCGCTTCAGGTGGGGAGGACTGGCAAGCTCACTCCAGTCGCACACCTACGTGCCGTCGCCGTCGCCGGGTCGACGGTCGCGCGCGCGACGCTCCACAACGAAGATTTCATACGGGAGAAAGATATCCGCGTTGGCGATACCGTCATCCTGCAGAAGGCAGGCGACATCATTCCCGAGATTGTCTCGGTCATAGGGGAACTGCGGCCGAAGTCGGCGAAAGCGTGGAAGTTTCCGACGCACTCGCCTTTGTGCGGCGGCGATGGCGTTATTGAGCGCGTGCCGGGCGAAGCCGCGCATCGCTGCAAGGTGGCGGGCTCGTTCGAGCAGCAGGCGAGGCGGCTCATCCATTTCGCCGGGAAGCACGCGCTCGACATCGACGGGTTGGGGAGAGAGACCATCAAACTGCTGATGGAGCACGATCTCGTGTCTGATTTCGATGATATCTTCGACCTGACCAAAGATGAGCTGCTTGAGCTCGAAGGGTTCGAAGAGACGAAAGCGAATAATCTCATTGAGGCAATCGCGGCGTCGCGCAGCGTGCCGTTTGATCGGCTGCTCATCGGCCTCGGTATTCCTCATGTGGGGGAGGAGACGGCATATCTGCTTGCGACGCACTTCGAGACGGTAGCGAAGCTCGGTTCTGCGAGCGAAGCGTCTCTCTCGACCATAGAAGGTGTCGGTCCCATCATCGGACGCTCGGTTGCTGAGTGGTTCAGGAATGAAGATAGCCGTACTGCCCTTGCGCGGCTCACGAAGCATCTGAAGATTCAGAAGGTCGCTGCGCCGCTGCGCGGTCCGCTTACGGGGCAGACCGTCGTCATCACCGGCACGCTTCCGTCGCTCTCGCGCGAAGAAGCTGAAGCGCTCGTGCGCAAGGCGGGTGGCAAAGCCGCCGCCTCGGTCTCCGCAAAGACATCGTTCGTCGTTGCGGGTGAGAATCCGGGCAGCAAGCACGAGAAAGCGCTCTCGCTTGGCGTCGCGGTCCTGGACGAGGAGGGTTTTCTGAAAAGGGTGAGAACGTGATACAGTGCGAAACAT
>JBAYUL010000085.1:0-3980 GCA_041675105.1 Minisyncoccota bacterium | reverse complement strand
ATGCAAGCAGCTCATTAATGAGCAGTGCACATGTGGACAGCGGCCCCGCATATGCGGGGCCGCAGCGTATCAGGTCACTTCCTCATTCAGAAGTTTCGTTCCCGGTCTACGCACCTCTCGCGTTGCAAAGCAATCCTGAGAGGGTAAGCTGCGACCCAGAAGGCCTTAATATAAATCGATAAGACATTTTGTATGAAATTGCCCAAGGCCTCTGCGTCGGTGCTGTCCACTGCGTTTGCGCTCAGCGTCATCGCTCCTTTTACCGCGCTCGCCGCGACCACGCCCTCGCTCGGCGCTGCCGCATCATTCGGCGTGCTTGCGCACACCCTTACGAGCACGACGATCCCGAACGGCGCTACCGTCTTCGGGGATGCCGGTTATGCGACGTCCACAGGGGTGTCGGTATTCGTGAGCGGCACATCGCATATCAATGACGCGGTCTACGCGCAAGCGGGAGCGGATCAGCACGCCGCACTCAGCGCTTTGAATGCTCAATCATGTACGTTCACCTTTGCCGGTGCAGTTGATCTCGCTACGGATATGACACACGGCGCTCTTGGCGTGTACGCGCCCGGCGTGTACTGCTCTCCGGGAGCCATGAATATAGGCGGCGGTGGAACCATCGCGCTCAGTGGTGCGGGAACCTATATTTTCAGGCCGTCCGGCACGCTCACCACCTCAGATCTCTCTGTCGCCACGACGACCAACGGCGCGTCACCGTGCGATGTCTTTTGGACCCCTCAGACCCCGCCGGCGCTCGCATCCACCGTGCTTGGTTCCGATACGAGGTTTGTCGGAACAGTCATCGAGCCTGTCGGACCGGTCAACTCCGATATTACTGTGGGCGGCGGTACGAAGTGGACAGGCCGCGCATTGGCGTTCGATTGGACCGTTACGACGAACCCTATCATCATGAAATACGTCACCATCACCGCGCCCACATGCCCGGTGCCTCCTGTTCCGCCACCCGCTCTTGCTACGCTCCATGTCATAAAGCACGTCGTGAATAACGACGGCGGCGTAGCGGTCGCATCCTCCTTCACACTGCACGTTAAAGGTGCCACTGGTATGGGGATAAGCGATGTTGCGGGCTCTCCCGCTGCAGGCGTGGAAATGCCGGGAACGTCCTACTCGCTCGCGGCAGGCACGTACGCCGTGAGTGAAGATGTGTTCTCAGGGTATTCGTCGGGTTTCAGCGGAGATTGCGATGCGAGCGGCAGCGTGACGTTGGCTGCGGGCGAGAACAAAACGTGCACCATCACAAATGACGACATCGCCGTTCCGCCTCCGGTACCTCCGGTTATTGTTCCACCGGTTATCGATCCGCCCACAGTTGTGCCGCCGGTCGTAGTCCCACCGGTAGTCGTGCCTCCAGTGATCGTTACTACGGTGACTCCTCCGGTCGTGCCGCCTTCGGTAACCACTCCGGGCGCACCGAACTCGGGCGCAGGCGGAAACGCTTCCGAGACACTTCTTGCACTCGTTCTCTTGGCGATACTTTCGCTCAGCGGCTTCGTGTACCTACGGTTCCGGGCACGATAACGCGAACGTGGTCTGAAGATCAGTGGATCGTGTCGCCTTCAAAAGTAGTACTATTTAAGGATGGAGACCGAAGAACCGCGCGCACGCACTGACGCTCTCGCTTTCCTCAAGCGCAACAGGACAGGCATCCTTGCCACCGTCGCCAAAGAATGGACGCCTATCGCAAGCGCCGTGCACTACACTGCGGACGACAATTTCAACATCTATTTCTTGACCCTCATGAGCAGTCGCAAATACGCGGCGCTCTCCGCGCATCCGGAGGTCGCATTCACCGTGATGCGGGAAGATGTTCCGCAGACGCTCCAGATAGAGGGAACGGCGATGGACATCTCTCTATCTGCAGAGGCGAGTGCCAAGAAAGATGAACTGTTCGAGATCTTGAATAAAAATCTTTTCTTCTATCCGCCGATCTCGAAACTAGATCCGGCCGAATCGGCCATCATTTGGCTCAAGCCGAATTGGATACGCTGGGCAGACTATGCATTCGCCAAACCGGGCTCTGACCAAGCATTCAAGAAGATAGTTATCCAAACGAACTAGTTAAAGCATCAAGGGTCTCGGCCTCGCGCTCAGTATCATCGATCGCAAGGTGTCACCTTGCGATTCCTGTAAGCGGGGAGGGTTATTTCAATAGAGTTATACACACCTTTATCCACTCGTTGTTCATACTTTTCTGCTGTTGACTTCATGAGTAGGAAGCGTAGGGTTCATGAGCATCGGGTGCGAATAGGCGCCGAGTTCCATACAGTTCCATACATTGGCTAGAAATAAAGCTTTTTTACCGACCATAATCGGCGAAAAGGATCTAACACCGGGCGGCAGTCATTAATATTTAGTGAAGGGACATATTTCTATGAATAGTTCAACTGTTTCGAAAGGTTCAATTATTAGCACAGTTCTCGCAGTCGTAGTTTTCGCCTTTGCAGGGGTTGTATCAGCAGCAACCACGGTAGTCACTCCTGCTAACGTTGGAGCAAGCTCATGGTTCTTCTATAACGATGAGACCGATGTCATCGACAACGATCTTGGTTCATTCGTAGCTGGTCCTGGCACGGTACCGCTTGGCAGCGGAAGTGTACAAATCAGTGTGACGGGCAGCCAACGTCGCAATCTCGCGACATATCAGTTCGCAGGCACGGCCCTTTCTTCCATCACAGATCTGAAGTTCAACACATACAACCCGTCGACGGGTAATCCTGGCTCCGTAAATCGTTCTGGGTACTTGCAGTTCAATATAAGCTTCGATGGAAACGACACTTGGCAGAAGCGCTTGGTATATCTCCCAAGCCAAAACGGAACGATCACGCAGAACACTTGGAAAGAATGGGATGCGATAAATGCTGGTAATGCCCTTTGGAGTTGGTCTGGTTTTGCAGGCAACGGCAATAAATGGCCGGACGATAACACTACGGAATATCGCACATGGAGCGATATCTTGGCAAATTTCCCGAGCGCAAAGATCCGAGACACAGACGCATTCTTCGGCGTTCGCGTCGGTGAGCCATACGCAGACGGCTACACCGAAAACATCGACAAAATTACATTCGGGACCAATGTCTTTGATTTCGAACAGCCAAGCACTACGTACGTCAATGCAACGGACCCCACGTGTGCTGGTCAGAATCCTTGCTATGCAACTATCCAAGCAGCAACTGATGCGGTTGCAGCGGGCGGAACGGTAATGGTTGCCGCGGGGACATACCAAGAACAAGTATCCATCAGCAAGGATATCCACCTTGTCGGTTCCGGGATCGGTTCGACCGTTATTCAAGCGCCCGCAACTATGGTTGATACCGGGTTCGGACTCAACGTTGTTGTGGTGAAGGGTTCGGGGGTGCAAGCTGAGATCAACGGTCTTACCGTAGCTGGCCCCGGTCCAAGCGCGTGCGGAAGTATTGGTGCCGGTATCTTTGTTGGTGATGGCGCAGACGCGAACATTCACGACAACTCCATAACCGACATCCGCGACAGTTCTCTCAGCGGGTGCCAGAACGGTCAAGGCATATATGTCGGCAGGCACTCTCTATCGACGAGCGGAACGGCCACAATCTCGGACAACGTCATCACTGGCTACCAAAAAGGCGGTGTCGTCGTAAGCAATGCGGGTTCTAGCGCCACCATAAACCACAATATGGTCACTGGTGTCGGAGCTACGAACCAAATCGCGCAAAACGGTATCCAAATAAGTGATGGAGCGACTGGAAGCATCACAAACAACACTGTCAGTGGCAACGAATGCGATTACTCGAGCTGTGGTTCAGATTGGTACACCCAAACGCAGTCGGCGGGAATTATGGCCGTCGATTCTGCGGGATCGATCGAGATATCTGGAAACTCGATATCGGATAACGATATGGGTATCTATCATCAGCTTGCGAGCGGCTCTTCGCTCATTCAGAACAATACATTGTCGAACAATCGCTACTTCGGCGTGCTGT
>JBAYUL010000084.1:0-3998 GCA_041675105.1 Minisyncoccota bacterium | reverse complement strand
TCCGATCGTCCCGGATCTGCCTTTGAGTATGTTTCGGCACGACCCCTCTCGAACGTAGCGACCGTTTGCAGGACCGCCGCCACTAAGCAAACTACGCCGAGTATTGATGCGGCGATCACAACAGACCGACGGGTTGTAGTGCTCAGCATCGTGCGCTCGCTCCCCGATCCTGCTGCGATCCCAGCGCTAAGCGCAGCAATAAGGAGCAATGGCATGCTGATGTGATAGACGAGCGCGCTGACGAACAACAGTAATGAGAGTACTAGGAACGATGGCACCGCCTCCGCACCGTCTTTCATTCCCGCTTCGCGAGGTCGAGCAAGTAAGAGCGCTGGAAATAGGAGAAACGCGCATAGTCCAAGTGAGCCGAACGTGAGCGCGATATCCGCCGTGCTGCTATAGAGATGATCGACCGGTACATTCCAATAGGGCGTCTTATTGAGCTCGTTCGGACGATTCCGCTCCCATCCACTTTGTAATGTGCTGGGTCCAGTCCCCACAAGCGCTTGCACTAAACCCTGTTGGTACGCGGAATCGACGACAAATGCAGATGTATACAGTGATGGGCGAACTGTTTGGGTAAGTGTGAAAGGTGCTCGCAAGCCGAAGATGAGCACGACCAGGATTGCCACGATGCTCGCGAGCTTCGTCCACGCCTCCTGGAACGACACGAACCGAAGGCCCGTGACTATCGCAAGCGCGCATATGGTTGAGTATGCGATCACTGACTCAAAGAACAACAGGAGGCATGCGACGAGGATCGCAGAAAGCAGGTAGTGAGCAATTGTGTTTGCCCTTCCGTCTCGCGGGATGAATAGGGCAGCGCCGAGCGCCGACGCAAGGAGGACCGGAAGCTCCGGCGGGACTCCGGCCGTCGCTTTTCCGATAAGCGATATAACGATCCAGATACTAGCGACACCTGCGACCGAAATACTATATATATAGAATAGTGTTCGCACAGATCGTGGGGCGAGCAAAGAACCGACAAAAGAGAACGCGGCGAACAGAACGAGCGACGAGAACGTTCCAAATTCAAAGCCTGTCCCCCACAAGCCGTCTATGGAGATCCCCGAATTGAAGAGTGAAAGTATCCCTACCGAAAGTAATAGCGTGCTGGCTGCAATGATCGACGGCGACGGGACAAGCAACATGCCTCGCACAGCTTGCAGGCTCCACGCGCTCACTGCGGCAAGAAGCAGGAGTACGATAGATAGCCCGATATACGGTGCTGGTATCAATGGTCCAAATCCGATCGCTGTTACCGCGACTGCTACCATGCCGCCTCCCGATATTGCAAAGAGGGTCTTTGCGTCCGACATATCGGCATTATAGCTCTGCCGTCTTCACCATATGGTGCGTAGTATACTTTCGACATGCGCGCTCCACTTATCATGTGGTTCTTCGTTCCTGCGTTTGCCGTGGGCGTGAGTGCGGCATTTCCGGTGGCATCAACGTATTTTTCCGATCCGGTAGTCGGTAGCTACGAGCGCTATCTGCACCTGACCTCGACCGGCACGATCCTCGCCATAGACACCGCGCATCGCACTATCACCATAGACATGATGAGCCCGTACTACATCCGCGAACACGCTCCATTTCGGGTGACATATTCAGATGCAACGCGGATCACGATTGGAAGCGGTGGTGCCTTAGGCCTCGGCCACATAACGAAGCCGGGGACGCCGAGGGACCTCTTCGTGGGCCAGCGCGTACGGATCTACTTGCTGCGACAACCCGGTCCGCTCATCGTGGATCAAATAGGATCAGTATGATGAAATTGGATCTTAAGCATCGGATGCGGGGAACGGCACTGCTTTTCGTCATGGCATTTGCAGTCATAGCCTTTCTCGCAGGTTTTTTCTCGTTCCTTCTCGTACGAAGCTATTTTGCGCTTGAGACCGCGCAGCAACAAATTCAATCGGTGGTCGGCCTGCAGACCGGGGGTGGCGGCATTACACGATACGGGGTGGTCGACCATGTCGACCAGGCGACGAGGACCCTCGTGATGCGCTCATTTGACAGTTTTTCGACTGAAGCTCAAACGACGACCCTTTCGGTTCACGTTTCGAACGGAGCGCTGATCGCACTGCAAACTCTCAGCCAGCACGATGGTGCCTTTGACTCGCTTTCGACCCGCATGCCCGCCTCCCTTTCGGATATCCAGTCGGGCGACCGCGTTGCAGTTCTCATCGTTGTTGAACCAAACGGGGCCCTCGGTACGAATCTCGTCCTCTTCGGGAGCCCACTCTAGCGTGCGCTTGTAAAGCAATACCCGCTCATCTATACTCCCGATTGGAGTACGCTGAACAACCATATGAGGAAAGGGAACTCAAAATGCGACATTCGCATTTGCTACGTCTCGCACTGACGGTCTGCACGCTTGCGTGCATGCAGCCTGGCACTTCGGTCGCGGAAACCTTCCCCGACCGTCCCATCAAGCTCATTATCCCGGCTCCGCCGGGTGCATCGATCGATGTCGCCGGCCGCGCGTACGCCGACATCTTGTCGAGCGAGTTGAAAGTGACGGTGGTGCCCGAAAATCTGCCGGGCGCGCTCGGCCAGCGCGGAGCGCAGCAGTGCGCGCTGTCGCAACCCGACGGCTACACGCTCTGCCTTCTGTTCTACGGCGCTATGGTCTCCGCACCGCTCGACCGCGAGGCACTCGGCGAAAAGCCGCTCTACGATAGCGCAACGGCGTTCGCAGCGGTGGCACGTGCCACAGGTCACGGCTTCGTGCTCGTCGCGCGCAAAGAAGCCGGCTCAACACTCGAAGAGCTGCGCGACTACGCGAAAAGCCGCGACAAGCTGAATGTCGGCTTCGCGTTCCCCAACGCGAAGATCGCCACGAGGCTGCTCACCACGATTATCCCGAACGTGAAGCAAGGGGTGCCGTCAACCTCAGGCGGCGGCGAGGGCGAGATCATGGCCAACCTGTTGAGCGGTGTTCTGGAAGCCGCATTCGTCAACATCACGACGATACGGGGTCACCTGAACGACGACAGGCTGCGTGTGGTCGGCGTGCTCGGAGTCAACCGGAGTCCGTTCCTGCCTTCCGTACCGTCGCTCAATGAGCAGCCGGGCGGCACGGTCTTCGGAACGATCGGCACGTGGGGCGGATTCGTCGTACCGGCAGGCACTCCGGCGGACCGCATCAAGATCCTTAGTGCGGCCACACAGAAGGCGGCGGAAGACCCGAAGCTCCAAGCGAAGCTCAAGGCGCTCTGGGTCGCTCCGTCTCCGGCTCCCGCCGATATCTTCGCGGAGCAGATCCGGCAAGAGATCGGCATGTACAAGAAAGGACTGAGGGCCTCCGCGGCAAAATAGCGGGACTTTCATCCAGACAAGGTTTCCGGCGGCATGCGTGCCGCCGGTTTTTTTATTCTTCTGAAAGTGTGAACGACTCTACGGTCCCGTCGCTTCGGCGAGTGAGCGCAGAGATCGGTATCCCCGTGTCGTACTCGGTTATCGGCGTTACCAACTGCGTCTTTTTTGTGAGCGTGAGCGTCTTCCCGTCCGCGACAGTGCAGTCTGTCTCAACGACGAATACAGGCGCAGTAGAAAGTGGTGCCTCGGCTATGACGCCGGTTTCAGGAAGCGCAAGCACGAGACGCACCTGTTTCGCGAAGGGAGCGAGGGACACCAGCGACGAAAGCGGGAATGAGGTGTCGATTATCGATATCGCAAGCAGGCGTTCTGCGCGGGAGGAAAGGTATGACGTGAGCTTGCCACATGCGGTCGTGTCCGTGATCAGCTGGTCGATCTGATACCGCTCCGCAGTGAATGCCGCAATGTCCGGGTCGATCTCACCAGCGAGGGGGACCATTCCCCTCTCGTAGCACCACATCGACTTCTCGATCTCTTCGTGGTCATCCGTCATATAGACCATCGGCCTCTTGGAGACGACTCCATACGGCTCGCGTTTCAGATCCTCATACGTCCACTCAGAAAGAAATTCGCCCTGCGGCATGCGAACTATCTTCACGAGCGATCGTTCGTCT
>JBAYUL010000083.1:0-4000 GCA_041675105.1 Minisyncoccota bacterium | reverse complement strand
TCGGGCCTGCGGAGGGAATTGAAACGTTCACCTGCTCTTGCAGTGTCTTCAGTTGGGTGAGGAGAGCAGTGATCTGCGCCTGCAGATCACTCAATGTGTCTGCTGAAGCAAAGAGGGGTGACGCGAGTAATGCAATGCCGACGGCTGCGAACGTTATCTTTTTGAACATGGAATAAGCCCTAACGGGTAATGCATCCAGTATGGCACGCCCCACAGGCGCTCGAATGGACCCTGGTGGATAGCCTGCTGAGGTGAGAGCGTCTAAATGCCGGCTATGGCTTGTGCCACGCCATACACGAACGAACCGAAGGCTTCGCCGAAGGCAAGCACTACTAATAGAACGAGTGCCATACCCAGGAACGGGCTGTATTCGAGTCGTGTGCGGAACCGGTCGTATTCATAGGCGAGCGAGCGCGGGAGGAGCGCCGAAAGTATCTTTGAACCGTCGAGTGGCGGGATCGGGATGAGGTTGAAGATAAAAAGCATCACGTTCACGACCACGATGAGCGCAAGCACGGCGAGGATCTCGGGTGCAAGGTGTGAGACGCGTATCACAACGCCCAAAAGGAGCGCGATGGCGAGGTTCGAGAGTGGGCCGGCGGCCGCAACGATCGCCTCGCTGAAGCGTCCCGGACGGAGGTTGTACGGATTGTATGGAACGGGCTTTGCCCACGCGAAGAAGAACGGCGAACCGGAGAACGCGAGCGCAAGCGGCAAGAGAATAGAACCGACCGGATCAAGGTGCGGTATCGGGTTGAGCGTGAGCCTGCCGGCGCGCCGTGCTGTTTGGTCGCCGAGCCTATCTGCGGCGACACCGTGCATGACCTCGTGGATGACCGCCGAGAAGATAATGACGACGACCAAAAAGAGCGTGTCCGTAATTTGCATGAGGGAAACTATAGCACTTCGACGGGATTTTTTGACATCTGGGCCTGCGTACGCTAGAGTGCGCGGACATATGGCACGAGTTTGCAGCATCACAGGCAAGAAGTCACAGGTCGGAGGCGGCTACTCCAACCGTGTTCGTGCTACCAAGTTCAATCCGACGGGCAAGCGCCGCCGCCAGGTCAATCTCCAGACCAAGACCCTTTTCATTCCGGAGCTCGGCAAGAAAGTCACCGTTCGCGTGTCCGCCAAAGGCCTCAAGACCATGAAGAAGCGCGGTGCCTTCATCACGCTCCAGAAAGCGGGACTCGTCTAATTCTTCATCAGCGACTCCCTTCTAAACGCCTCAACGCCCGTTGAGGCGTTTAGAGTTTCGGCCTGACCGCCTGCCCATCCGATATGAACGTGACCGTTCCGTTACTGCACGTGTCGAACGTCGGAATGCCAAATCGCGCGAATCGCTCGACGGTCTCTTGCGCCGGATGTCCGTACTTATTGCCACAACCACGCGAGAACACGCCGTATGCCGGATCCACATACCCGAGAAACAGGGGTGAAGACGACGTCTTCGAGCCATGATGCCCCGCTTTGAGCACGTTCGCTCTGAGCGTCGACGTGCCAAGCGCGGCCAGGTAGTCTTCGACCGCTCCGGGAGCATCGCACGAGAGCATGAACGACGTGTTCCCATATACGAGGCGTGTGACTACACAGCCGTCGTTGGTGTCCACCTGGGGTACGAGTCGGTCGGGAGAAAGCACTTCGAGATACGCTCCATCACCAAGGGCTATCACCTGCCCGCGCATCGCGACGATCTTCTGTGCCGATTCGGCGGCCTCGGCCTTATTGAAGGCGGCGAACGTTTTGGTGTCGCCTTGGACGCTTGAGTAGACGATCATCCCTACGTCGTATCGCTTGAGTACATCGATCAGCCCGCCGAGATGATCGGAATCCGGATGCGTCGGTATGACGACGTCGATCGAGCGGTCCCACCACGGCATCACATCCGAAAGACGTCGCAACACCGCTCCGGTCGGCGGTCCGCCGTCGATAAGCACCTGCCTGCCCGAAGGTGCATCGATAAAAATGGCATCGCCCTGCCCGATATCAAGGAACGACACGGTCAAGAGTCCCTGTCGGTCTTCCCGAAGCGCGGCATACCAAATGCAAGAGACGAGGACCAGTGCCACAGTGATGACCACCGCCATATATCGCGCGCTTTTCCGCATGCCGAAAATTATATCCTCACGCCTCATTCATGAAGCGGGATGTATACTGTCCGTGTTAATAGCAACTCAGCACTCTAGCTTTATGTACGAAGCAAAAAAATTCGATCTGCCTGCACTCGATGGTATCTCGCAAAAGTCAGTCGACGAGCATCTAGGGCTCTATGCCGGTTATGTGAAGAACTTCAACGCGATCTCGTCGCTCCTCGGCGAATATGCAAAAGATGCCGAAAAGAACGCACATGCCCTCTCCGAACTCATCCGCCGTCGCTCATTCGAATTCGGCGGTATGCGCCTGCATGAACACTACTTCCCACAGTTCGAGGGTGGTCCGAGTGCAGCACCTGCGAGCGGCCCCTTTTTTGACGCGGTGGCGAAGGAGTATCACAAGATGGAATACCTTGTCGAGATGATGCGCGCTATCGCGAACATGCGCGGTCCGGGCTGGGCGATACTCTATTACGACCCGGAGGCGAAGCAATTCCTGACGGGCTTCACCGGCGAGCAGCACCAGGGTCATTTCGTTACGCTCCCCATCATTCTCGCGATCGACGTGTGGGAACATGCGTTTTTGCTCGATTATGGCGCATTAGGAAAGGGAAAATACATCGACGCCTTCTTCAAGAATCTCAATTGGGACGTTGTTGAAAAGCGGTTTACAGCCGTTTCCGCATGATATCCTAATGGTATTACCATTTATCATCATTTATGAATCTCGAACGAGCTATTCTTATCGCCTTTTTGGGTAATTATCTGACCAACACGGTCGTCGCCGCCGTTGTCGCCCTCATTCCTGCGAGCGCAACGCCGGGTATCTTCACTCCGCAGTACATCTCGTACGTCGTGCTGGCCGCGGTCGTGGTCGGCATCCTTGCCTGGTGGTATCTCAAGGTATTCTCTGCGATGGGCGCACTGAAGGCCGGCACCATCTTTGGTGTCACGGGTCTCATCGTTGCCCTCGTCACGGCATTCGTGACGGGCGTCTCCGGCGTCCTCACGCAGACCGGTTCTCTCTCGCAGATGGCGCAGGTCATCCCGAACTTCTGGCCGTTCCTCGCCAGCTGGTCGACGCTTGTCCTCGCTCTCTACTGGATCGTTCCGTCGGCTCTCGTCGGATGGTGGGAGGGCCGCGCCGCTTCTCCTGCTCCGATGATGTAGATCCTTTGGGTTATCATCGATCCACGGAAATTGCCGGGTCCTGTACCCGGCTTTTTCTTTTTTCAAGCATCCAGACGGCCACAATGAGCACCCCGTACGCCGCGAACATGAACCATGGACTGAACGCCGGGACGGACACCGAGGCGTACGGGAACGACGCAAAGAACTGTGCGACGCGGATGATGTACGAGAGGAGCACGTACGCGGGCAAAGCGAGTACGACAGCATACGAGCCGAACAACATGCCTCCGGCTGCGGCGATGAACGACGCGAACATCGCGAACGGCACCGGTATGAGTGCCAACAAATTCGCGGGAAGCGATACGATGCTGAGGTTCCCGTTCTGATACAAGAGCAGCGGCAACACCGCTATTTGGGTGCTTATCGTCGAGGCGATTATTTCCCGGATGCCGAACCTCTCACTCATGAAACCGAGCCGAACGGCGATATGCGGCGTCAAAAGAACAAGACCGAGCGTCGCAAGCGCGGAGAGTTGAAAGCTCGGGTCAAACGCGAGGATGTACGGATTCCAAGCGACCATTACCGCCGCGACGACCGCGAGTGCGCGGACCGCGATGAAAAGTCTCCCCGAGAGACGCGCATACATCGCGAGGACCGCCATTGCGCCCGCTCGTATCGCGCTCGCAGCGCCTCCCGACATAAGCACGAAAAAAACGACAATGACCGTGCTTCCGCCGAACTGTGCAAAACGCGACGCGAACGAGAGTAATTGA
>JBAYUL010000082.1:0-4186 GCA_041675105.1 Minisyncoccota bacterium | reverse complement strand
GTGATCTTCCCCGGCGTCCGAAGCCAGGCACAGGTGGGTAACGAAGCCGACCTGCGCGATGGACTCAATGAAATTGCGGTCGATTTCTCGAAGCGGCTGTAACGAACAAGTGATACAATAGTGCCCATGAATCCCGCCTTTTCCGATGCCAAATATAATGTACCGCTTACCAGTATAGAAAGGGCGGGATGAAAACGGCGCTCCTTGCCTCATACGCAAAAGACGAACCGCTCCTCAGGCTTGCGGCACTTTTGACGTCGAACGGTTGGGACCTCATGGGCTCCGCAGGAACGGCCAAATATCTCAGCCAGAACGGATTCGCCTGTCGCGATGTCGCAGAGATCGTAGGACCTCCCATACTCGGCCACCGCGTCGTGACGCTCGCCCGCAAAATATATGCAGGATTGCTCGCCGTTACTGAAGACGACTACCATGAACTCGAACGCCTCAATGTGCGTCCGATCTGTCTCGTATATGTAACGCTGTACCCGCTCCAAGAGACCATCGCGAGCGGCGCTTCCGAAAAAGAGGTGCTCGAAAAGACCGATATCGGTGGTCCGACACTCCTGCGCGCGTCGGCCAAAGGCAGACGTTTGACACTCTCCGACCCCTCTCAGATCGATATGCTGGAAAAATGGTTACAGGCAGGTTCGCCGGAGAGTGAGCGTGAGGCGCTCACGACGAGGCTTGCCGCTGCGGCCGAACGACGCGTCGCAGAATATGCGGCACTATCGGCGGCATACTGGGAAAGCAAGACGTAATCCACAGTCGATGCGGACGAACGGGCGTATACTGCTCGCACTACCAAATAAAGAACCGTATGAAAGAAACGAATCTGTATACCGTTACTATTCCGCCGATGAAAAGCGGTCTCACCGCGCTTATGCACATCCTCGATAGGGCTGCCGCACACGCCGAGTCAAAAAAGACCACGCGTCGCAGCTTCGAGGATGCGCTTTTGGCCGACCGCATCATATTCGACCAATTCCCCCTCCTGCAGCAGATACAGGTGGCGAGCGACAACGCCAAAGGCGGCGCCGCGCGCCTCGCCGGGGTCGACGTACCGAAGTATGACGACGCTGAAAAGACCATCAGCGACCTCAAAGCGCGCCTCGAAAAGACAGTCGCATTCCTCGACGGTATTGCGCCAGAGCAGATCGAAGGCCAGGAAGAGCGCAAGATCGAACTTTCATATTTTCCCGGCAAGCATTTCAAGGCGTTCGATTATGCGACACAGTATCTTATGCCGAATTTTTACTTCCATGTCGTCACGGCCTACGCGATCTTGCGCAAGAACGGCGTCGCCCTCGGTAAAGCCGATTACCTGACTGAGCTCGCGCTCAACGACAACTGATCCCTCCATCGTATGACAGTGCTCGCAAAAACAATGTTCCGCGAATACGATATCCGCGGCCGCGAGTCGGAAGAAGAGCTGAACGCCGGGTCGATCTATCACATCGCGCGCGGTTTTGCCTCTCTCCTCCGAAAAAGGAACATTACGCGGGCGATCGTCGGTCACGATGAGCGGTCGACCTCGGAAGCGTTCCATGCATCCGCGATAAAGGCGCTGCGCGAATCCGGCGTCGACGTTGTCGATATCGGGAGCGTCACGACCCCCATGTCGTATTGGGCCCAATTTCATTTCGGCGTCGACGGGCTGCTTATGGTGACGGCGAGCCACAATCCGGCAGGGTGGAACGGTGTGAAGCTCGGAATAGGCCGCGCCAAGACGCTCCTAGCCGAAGAGGTACAGGAGCTCTATTCGATGATCGAGCGAGAAGACTATATGAACGGATCCGGTACCTATGACAAGGAAGACGTCGCCGACCTGTATATGGACGATCTCCTTTCGCGCGTTACCATAGCGAAGAAATTCAAGGTACTGGTGAACACCGGCAACGGCACCGCCGGATTGTTTGCTCCCACACTTTTGCGTAAAGCCGGCTGCGAGGTCGTCGAGCGCTATACGGAAGTCGATGCAAGCTATCCTCACTACACGGCGAACCCCGACGGTACCGCGATGATGGAAGATACCGGCGCGCAAACACTGGCGAATGCATGCGATCTGGGATTCGCCTTCGACGGCGACGGTGATCGCATGGGACTGACGGATGAACATGGCGCGACCATATGGCCCGATCGCTACCTTATTCTCCTGTCACGTCTCGTCCTTTCGAAGCAACCGGGCGCGAAGATCGTTTTCGATGTGAAGGTCTCTGAGGCGCTGCCCGAAGACATCGCGGCGCACGGCGGCGTTCCCATCATGTGCAGAACGGGGCATTCCTACATAAAAGCGAAGTTGGCGGAAGAAAAAGCGGCGCTCGCCGGCGAAATGAGTGGGCATGTATTCTTTGGCGGTCCGCCGGCTGGCGAATTCTACGGATTTGACGACGCATTTTTTGCCGCGCTCAAAATGCTTGAATACCTCTCGAGGCAGACGGGTCCCCTCTCGGGAGCGGTCGCTTCTACCCCGTATTACCTGTCGACACCCACCATCCAGGCAAAAAGCACCGATGAGGAAAAATACGCCATCGTGGAGAAGCTCACCGCGGATTTCAAACGTTCGGGCTATCGCGTTGTCGATATCAATGGCGCTCGCGTGTATTTCGACCAAGGATGGGGCCTCGTGCGCGCTTCATCGAATACTCCGACGCTCGTACTACGATTTGAAGCACGCGACAAAGTCGCACTGGAACAGATACAGACGATATTTCGTGAAAAGCTCGCTGCCTGCGGCGTCACGGAATGGGATTCGTCCGGTCATTAGATCATTGTGATACACTAGCGCTTCGCTAACGCACAGACACGATACACAACATATGCCACACGCACTCTCGATCAAGAACCTTAAGAAAACATACGCTAATGGCGTCACAGCGCTCGGCGGCGTTTCGCTCGATATCCAAGAGGGAGATTTCTTCGCGCTCCTCGGGCCCAACGGCGCGGGCAAGACGACGATAATCGGTATTTCGACCGGTCTGGTCAACAAAACGAGCGGAACGGTCGAGGTCTTCGGCCACGATATCGACAAAGAACCTGAGGTCGCGAAAACGTTCATTGGCCTGGTCGGACAGGAAATAAACTTCAATCCCTTCGAGAAACCGATCGATATCGTCGTGAACCAGGCCGGTTATTACGGCATCCCGCGCACAGAAGCGATCCCGCGTGCGGAAGAACTACTCAAAGACCTCGGGCTCGGCGACAAGATGTATGGCACCGGAATGCAGCTCTCCGGCGGTATGAAGCGTCGCCTCATGATCGCGCGCGCACTCGTGCACCGTCCCAAATTCCTCATTCTTGACGAACCGACCGCCGGTGTGGACGTGGAACTTCGCCGGAGCATGTGGGACTACCTCTCGAAACTCAGCGCCGGCGGACTCACCGTGCTCCTCACGACACATTATCTTGAAGAAGCTGAGCAGCTCGCAAAGAACGTCGCCATCATCAACAAAGGTCAGATCGTTGCGGGTGGCACCATGTCGGATATTCTCGGAATGCACAAAGACACCGGTGAGGCAAAAGAAGGATTCCGCGGCAGCAAACTCGAAGAGGTCTTTTTGGACCTCATAAAGGAAAAATAATATGGAACCGTATCAACAGTGGACCGCTTTCTACACCATGCTCCGCAAGGACATCGTTCGCATGTTCCGTATTTGGGTGCAGACCTTCCTGCCGAGCGTCATCACTTCATCGCTCTACTTTCTTATCTTCGGCACGGTCCTCGGTTCGCGCATCGGCACCATGCAGGGTGTCGATTATATGTCATTCGTCGTACCCGGACTCGTCATGCTCGCCATCGTTACGAATGCCTACGCCAATAGCTCATTTACGTTCTTCCAGTCAAAATTCTTTGCTCGCTCCATTGATGAAATGCTTGTGTCACCGATGCCCCCGTGGCTCATGATAGCGGGCTTCATTTCGGGTGGCCTCGTACGCGGCGTACTTGTCGGCACGCTCGTGCTTTTGATCTCGATATTCTTTACCGGTCTGCACCTGTCGATATTCAATCTTGCGATCATTCTGCTCTTCGCGATACTTACTTCACTCGTCTTCGCGCTCGCGGGGCTCGTGAATGGCGTGTACGCAAAATCGCTCGACGCGATCAATATCGTCCCCACATTCGTTCTGATACCGCTCGTCTATCTCGGCGGTGTTTTCTACTCCGTCCATTCGCTCCCCCAACTCG
>JBAYUL010000081.1:0-4248 GCA_041675105.1 Minisyncoccota bacterium | reverse complement strand
CACGGTCATCTTTTCCACTGCTTCGATGATTTGTTCTTGATTCATAGGTTCTATGATTCGTTATTAATTTTTCGTTCCCGCAACCGCATTCAGTACGACTGCGAATCGTGTGCGCGGCGAGTTGATCACCTGCGCGAACATTCCGCGGAGTACCGTGAGCGACGGGATGGTCGCGATCTCCTGCATCGCCGCCTGGCTCACGAGCTTGTTCTCGAACACGCCTCCTACGATAGTGAGACGGTCAGTGAGCTTCTTCGTGAATTCATGCACGATACGTGCCGCTGCGGTGACGTCTTCCCCACCGCCGTATGCGATCGCCACTTCCCCATCGAGCGCGAGGTCATCGTGCTTGTGGCCGAGCGATTCGAGCGCGCGACGGATGAGTGTCTTCTTCGCGACGAAGTATTTGACGCCCGCTTCGCGAAGCGCGCGGCGCATCACGGTCTCATCGGCGACAGAAACTTTGTTGAAATGCACGAAGACGGTGGATGCACCGGTCTTCATCGCATCAGCCAGCTTGTCGATGATGACACCCTTTTCTGCTTTCGTTTTTGCCATATGGAGCGCAAAAAACACTTGTGTTAACCAAGGCGGCCCTTCAATTTACTGAGCCGGGAGATTTCGACCTCGGCAGGCGGCTTAATGCCATGAACCCTCATCGGGACCCGCTGTCTCTAGCCTTGTGCGACGCATAGTACAGGAATTAAGCCCCTGGTCAACAAATTGACTTATGGGCTAAAAATGCTATAATAGCCTTAGAAACAAAGAAAAGACCGGGGTGTGCGTCAGCTGAGAACAGAGCCAATTGTTCCAACTGGCGGAGGACGCATGAGTAAGGAGAAATTGCGGGGGTTATCCGATATCCAAATGGCGCTCGTCGAACGGGTGCACGCGGAGGTCGGCGAGCTCGCCGCCGCTTCACTTGAACTGGTCCTACGAAAAGGGCCCGCGGCACAGCGCTTCCAGGGCATCGACCTGATCCAGCTTCGCAAGATCTGTATCATCGCCGATGAAATGGCGGTTCACTTGCCGACGAAGGAACTATAACGGGGATGCGTCTTTCACCCAAGAACAGTGCGCCGGGGTCATCCGACTCCGGCGCCGAATCATTGGTCATTCACAGAGGAGGAACATGAGCCTCATTCGAGGTAGGGGTTCTACCGTCGACCACGTCATACTGCCGACGCGTTACGACATGGCAGAACTGCAAGCGAGCGTTGCGATCTTCGCGGGCAATGACAACATCGCCCGCCGGGTCGTCTTGCGGGTGATACTAGCGGCACTTCGTGACGAAGTGTGCATGCGTACGTTCATTGAGTGCCTGGCTGAACACAACAAAGACATCTTGAGACGCGCGCTTGCCGAAAGTGGGCTCGTGCTCTGGGACAAGGCGTCGGAAAAGAAACTCTCGTTCTGACAGGAAACATCCATGACACGACTGACCGAACCGCGCCTTCGCCCTGAGCGGTGCGTGAACATTGGTCGTGAGGGGGTCCAATTGGATCTGTTCAAGACCGTGTTCGAGCCCGTTATCCCGACGAGGCTAAACTATGAGCCGATCTGGTTGCGTTATCACCGACGTGTATACAACCGGGATCGACGCGTTTGGGTGCCTCCAACGGCAATCCAAATGATCGACGCGATGGAGTACATGAAGAAGCACCATGCACCGGTGGTCGCAGCGCGGCTCATCGAAGCGATGCAATTCCTTATGCACGGTATGCCGCTGAGTAAGGTCCCCTTACACATGCGGCGTGAGCGCATCTTCGTGAATATCGCAGTCGCGCTCCGAATGCTAAAACAAGGAGCGTCTCTGCGAGGCATATGGAGAGAATTGAAGATCCGCTCCATGTTGGTGGTAAATGCACCGCCGGTAGCACTTGGCTACTGCCAACGTTTCCTCAATGGCTTTTAAGTTCTTCTCGCGGCAGGATGACCCTCGCGGGTCTGTATACCTCTGCAATGACGCCGGGCTTTGACGCCCGGCGTTTTTCTTTTAATGGGTCTTCAGCATTGCTGCGAGCGCCGACGCGGTCTGCTGCTCCTGCGTCTGACCCGATGCATAGGTATTGACCGCGATCGTCACCCCGAAACTCACGCTGAGAAATACGAGAAAGCCGAGTGAGAACTTCACAAAGGAGCTCACCGGGGGCTGATTCATAGGAATATTATACAACGACTCAGGGCGCGTATGTGAACGGCATGATCACATAATTCCCGTGCGGCGGTCCCGCTATCCCCTGTGTGGATGACGCGCCTTGGGTGAAGTAGAAATTAAAGATAAAACTGTCGTTCCCGAATGAACGGTTTTCCCATACGGCGAAGAAATAATGTTCACCGGGTTCCGGATCCTGACTCTGTACATTGACGGCCATGCCAGAGGCGAGACCCTTAAACAGAGAGATGCTTCCGCCGGTCGAACTGGCAATATCGCCGCGAAATACTCCACCGAATCGAACCGCTCCAAAAGTACTGCCCGTTACAAACCTCGACAAGAACACGCAGTCGTTACCAGGGCCGAACGACGGTCCCGGAGGGGCGCCCGGCGCAAGAAGGTTCGATGTTGAACCGCAATATACTCCTGCTTCAGGAAGTCCTGCGCTGTTCTCGATACCTGGCGAACCCCACAATCCGGCACCTGTGCCGAGCCAGGGCCCGTAGCTATCGGTATTCTGCCAGCTTGAAGCCAGTGCGCCGTCGGTATTTGTTTTCCGCTCCATCGATAGTGGTGACACAAGATCGGAAAGGCCACTGACGTTTGAACCAAGCGTCGCATTATGTGAGCCGGCGCACCACCCTGCGCACGTCGATACAGCGGGCATTACGTCGAGCGTTGTCGAAGAGTTCCACACGAGTGACAATTGTTCCGCCGTTGTTGTTGCAAGCGCGAAGTTAACCGTAAGCGTGTGCGCACCAAAGAAGTTCGTGTCGCCGGGAGCGACAACAAGAAAATTCTGATTCAGCGTCGGAGGAAGACTGCCCGAGAGTTGGATAGAACTTCCGCTTGAACGTGTGAGTTCGACGTGCGAGAGATTGAGGGTATAGGGTGATGCGTTCTTAATTTCTATCCACTGGTTCGTCGGATCTGTGTCAGTACCGCCCCACCCTATCTCGTTAATGATGAGTGGTTGAGAGATCGCGGCGACATCGACCGACGTCGATGTCGCCGCATTCCCTGCCGCATCGTATGCAACAACCGTGATCGTTGATGTTGCTCCGTCAGCGAGCATTGCCTGAGACGAAAGCAAACTTGTTGTAGCGCCTAGCACCCCGTTTGTTGCGACGGCATAGTACGAGGCTCCGGCGACGTCACCCCACGAAATGTCAACGGTCGTGGTCGCCACAAGACAATCCCCAACCAGTAATGAAGCATCGCACGTTGTGACCGAGAGAATGGGCACAGCAGGAGGCGTGAGGTCTACCGTGATGGTGCGACTCACCGTTGCTGAACTATTGCCCCTGCCATCAGTTGCCGAGACATCGATCTGGAAAGCTCCTTCGTTGAACGCTAACGGCAGTGACCAATTGCCGGCCCCATCAGCGGTCGTCGAAGCTGAGCCGGTGCTGAATGTCACCGTTACCACTGCGCCTGCGTCCACAGTACCGACGAACTCCACGGATGTTGTGCCAAATATCTCGCCGTCCAAAGGCGACGTGATCGATAGCGAAGGAATCGATGTTTGCTCTTGTTGAGAATCTTGTACTGGCGTTGAATTCGCGCCGCCGCCTCCCCCGCCAAACCCCGGGCTTATCATCACTTGTGGGATAGAGGGGCTGGTTTCCGGCATGGGCAAATCTGCTGCCGATGCCGAAGGAGGAATATCGTTCGGTGCCGTCGTTACGTGTGTCGATTGTATGGGTTCTGCCGCTGCCGATTCGACGACTTGTTCTTGTTCATCAAGCACGATAGTAGGTCTGGACGTAAGGTGCAGTTGCCCGTCGAGTGAAAGCGCCGCCGCTGATGCCTGGGCATTATTCGATCCGAATGCGAGCACGCCTCTGAGCGAGGAGATCCCTGACGCAAGTGCGCTGACGGTGTTACGCACGGTTGCATAAGCATTTCTTGCAGCGCCAACACTCTTATCTATCATCGGACCCAGTGTGGGGTCAGCGACCGCGAATATCGCGCCTTCAATCGTATGCACGATAGATGGAGACGGCGGCGTAAAGCATCCGTCGGTTTCGGTGTTGGCATCCGCTTGCAGTGCACCAAGCTCGCCGTTTATGTCGTGCACGATACGGTCCGCT
>JBAYUL010000080.1:0-4264 GCA_041675105.1 Minisyncoccota bacterium | reverse complement strand
GGCTACGCCGGTCGCCGCCCGCTATTCTATGAAGCGTGCCGTATTCGCCCTGGGACCGTCTGGCTTTCCATTCGAGCAATTCCTTGCGGAAGTGCTGAGGGGACACGGCTGGAGCGTTCGGACCGATGTCACACTCACGGGACGATGCGCCCCGCACGAAGTTGATGTGCTTGCAGAGAAGAACGGCAAGCGTGTCGGGATCGAGGCGAAGTTCCATAACGAAGCTGGTGGCAAAACCGATATCAAGGACGCACTGTATGTGCACGCGCGCTACGAGGATCTCCGCCAGGCTCCACTCGCCTCGATGCGAGTCGACGAAGGGTGGTTGGTGACGAATACCGTGCTGACGCGCAATGCCATCAGATACGCGCGCTGCTCGAACCTCACGGTCATCGGTTGGGACTATCCGCGCACGCGGGGACTCATGCAGATGATCGAAGAGGCCCGAGTACACCCGCTCACGTGCCTTACCACCCTTACCGAAGGCGAGAAGCGACGGCTGCTCGAGAACAAGATCGTATTGTGCAAAAGCGTTCAAACGCCGCACTTACTCAATGAGTACGGAGTGACTCCTGCCAAGATCGATGAGGTGATGCAGGAGGCACAGCAGCTTTGCGGTATCTAGCACACCGCGCTTTACCCACATCAGCGCCCGGAGCGCACGAACAGCGCGGTATACTGTGCTGCATGCCCCATGTCACCGACTTTATCGATCCGACAAGCGTCATGTTGTTCAAGCTGGTACTTGCGATGCTTCTCGGTGGGGTCATCGGTACTGAACGCGCGGTGATCGCACGCCAGTCCGCCGGTACGCGAACCTTCGGTCTCGTGGCGCTCGGCGCCTGCCTGTTCGTTATCACCTCCAACTACGTTAATTCCGCATTCATGGGTTCGATGGCAGTTCTGCCGCTTGCGGTCCCCGCGGCCATCGTCACGGGTATCGGATTTCTCGGCGGCGGACTGATCATCTTTCGCGCGGACGCCTTGCATGGCGTTACTACCGCGGCCGGCCTCTGGCTCGTGGCTGCTCTCGGCGTGTCCATCGGTTTTGGCATGTACGCAGTATCAATATTCACCACGATTCTCGCACTCATAATGTTCACGGGTATGTGGTACATAGAAAATCGTTTCAAACACTGGTTCATCGTGCACAACGGTGACACCCACGAACCGGAAACGGCGAAGGCGCACTAGTTCCTCATACGCGGTATCCGAGACGATCATCGGCGCTTCTTTGAATATCTTCATAAGGTATACTGCTGCCATGAGTGGCTACTACAAACCGGATAGAAATCCGAATTGGAACTATGGCGGCGAGCGCTGGCGGCTTTCGCGATCCAAGATCAGTCTCTTTCTCGAATGTCCACGATGCTTCTATATCGACAATAAGCTGGGGACGGCGCGACCGCCCGGTTTTCCATTCAATCTGAATAGCGCTGTTGACGCGCTGCTCAAAAAAGAATTCGATGTGCACCGTGCCGGAAAGACGGCGCACCCGCTTATGGAAGCGTATGGTGTCGACGCCGTTCCGTTCGATGATGAACGCATGGATGCATGGCGCGACGCGCTGAAGAGGGGTGTCGAATTCAGACATCCGGAGACCGGGTTCCCGATAAGCGGAGCTGTTGACGACGTCTGGGTACGACCCAACGGTGAACTCATTGTTGTGGACTATAAAGCGACCAGCAAGGACGGGAAGATAACCGAACTAGACCAGGAGTGGCACATCGGTTACAAGCGACAGCTCGAAGTGTACCAATGGCTCCTACGCAGGAACGGATTCAAGGTCTCGAATACCGGTTATTGGGTGTATGCCAACGCCCATACGGATAAAAAGGCGTTCGACGCGCAACTCGAGTTCGAGATCACGCTCGTCCCGTATGAAGGGGATGACTCGTGGGTGGAGACCACGCTGCTCAACATCAAAAAATGTCTCGTCAGCGACGCGTTGCCTGATGCGGCGGCGGATTGTGATTATTGCCGCTATCGCGAGACCGTGGGAAAGAAACTGCTCGTGTACGCGAAGAAGAAAAAGGAGGCGTCAGGTACGGATGCTCCAACGCTTGGCATATGATTACATTCAGCGACAAGGTTAAACGTATCGTGCGTCGGATCCCGCGCGGCACGACGATGACATATAAAGAAGTCGCCATACAAGCGGGGAATCCGAATGCCGCGCGCGCCGTCGGTGCGGTCATGCGGAGTAACTATGATACGGGCATCCCGTGTCACCGCGTCATCGCATCCGACGGATCGATGCGCGGCTACAATCGGGGCGGCATCACTCGAAAGCGTCGCATCTTGAAAGAGGAAGGCGCTCTCGCGTAACTATGGGAGTGCTCTTTGCGGGCCTCGCAATACTCGGATGGGGCTTCGGTGATTTCCTCATACAAAAGAGCGCACGCAAACTCGGAGACTGGGAGGCGCTTTTTTTCATAACGTTCTTCGCGACGGTCGTCCTGTTGCCGTTCATCTACGGAGATCTGCGATCGCTCGGTATATCCGATTGGGCGGTATTGGTAGGGACCAGCGTCGTCATTCTTGTCGCTGGCCTCTTGGACTTTGATGCGCTCCGTGTTGGCAAAATATCCATCATCGAGCCCATCTACGCGATGGAGGTTCCCATCACCATCGCGCTTTCGTCCTTTCTCATAGGAGAGTCGATGACGGGAATGCAGTTGATCCTCATCGTCGGTCTCTTGGTCGGCATCTTTCTGGTTTCCAACAAACACTTTGGGCGCATGCGCATGCGTACACTCGAAAAGGGCGTCCTTTTTGCGATACTCGCGACCATAGGAATGGGGTTGTCGAACTTCCTCTTCGGATTCGCGTCTCGGGCGACCGATCCCTTGATGATCAACTGGTTCACAAGCGCCTTTATGGCGGCCGCAACCATTGCCTACCTTCTTTACAAGAAGCAGGGGCACTTGGTCATCTCAAATTGGCGCAAGAACAAGCTTCTCATCCTTGGCGTGAGCTTCAGCGACAATCTTGCCTGGGTATCGTACTCCGCGGCGACGCTTTTTCTACCTATCGGATTGGCGACGGGCCTTACGGAGAGCTACATTGCACTTGCCGCCATTCTCGGAATTACGCTGAACAAAGAGCGACTTGTCGTACACCAAAAATTCGGCCTTTTTCTAGCTGTCACCACGGCGATCGCACTTGCACTGACCGCGTCGTGACCGAATCCAGCTCGGCTCGAACGCCTCAAGGCAGGTTGAGGCGTTTATTGCCGACGTAGAGCGAGAAAAGTAAGAGACAATGTCTCTTACTTTCGAGCTGAGGAGCCAAAAGGTACTTTGCGACTTATTTGGCTCTACTGCTCATTTTCGCGAGCACGGCAGTATGATAGAGTTCGCAGATGAAGATCCCGATCGCGGAAAAGCGCCCGATGCGTATCACCGCACACGGCGATACGCGCGTCGACGAGTATGCGTGGCTTCGTGACGCTGGCGACCCGAAAGCGATACAGTACATCCGCGATGAGAATGCATTTGCTGATGCATCCATGCGTCCCACGCGCGCGCTCCAAAGACAGCTCTACAAAGAGATCCGCGGAAGGCTGAAGGAGAACGATATGTCGGTACCGGTGAAGGACGGCCCCTACCTCTACTATTCAAGAACGAAGAAGGGAAAGCAGTACGCGATCCATTGTCGAAAGAAGGTCCGGGGCGGCAGGGAGGAGGTATTGCTGGATGAAAATATACTCGCCAAAGGTCACACCTATTTCGCGCTTGGCGGGGCTGAGGTGAGTCCTGATCACACGCTGCTTGCATATACCGTGAATACGACAGGCGACGAGAAATACACGCTGCTCATTAAGGATCTTCGGACCGGCGCGTTGTTGCGCGAGCGGATCGCATGTGTGAGCGATATTGAATGGGCCGAGGACGGATCGCATTTCTTCTATACGGTGGAAGAGCATCCGCATCCGCCCCGCAAAGCGTACCTGCATCGCATCGGAACGCATTCGAGCTCTGACGTTCTTGTCTACGAGGAAACGGATCCGCAGTGGTATGTCGGGCTTGATAAGAGCGGGAGCGACGCATTCGTATTCATCATCGCCGCCAATTTCAACACGACCGAGGTGCGGTTGGTTCCCGCGAAAGAGCCGCTCACCATGCCGATGCTGTTCGCGCCGCGAAAAAAAGAGGTTAAATACTTTGCGGAGCATCACAAGGATTCGTTCTATATCATGAGCAATGAACGCGCGGTCAATTACGCCATCTATAAAACGGCGATCACGACGCCGCAAAAACGG
>JBAYUL010000079.1:0-4365 GCA_041675105.1 Minisyncoccota bacterium | reverse complement strand
CGGGGCAAATGAGCCGCATCTATTCCGCAAGGATCGCCGCGCTCAAAGCCGAAGAGGCAAAACTTTCTCTCAAAGGTTGTGTGATGGCATCCGACGCATTCATGCCCTTCCCTGACTGCGTAGAAGAAGCAGCGCGTGTAGGCGCAAGCGCCATCATCCAGCCAGGCGGTTCGAAGAATGACAAGGCATCAATAGACGCCGCGGATGCCGCGGGCATCGCGATGGTCTTCACCGGCATCCGTCACTTCAGGCACTAGATCTCGCTCTTGTTCTTGCGGACGAACATGTAGATATCTTCGAGCGCTTTGACCGCGTCGCCGGCGGCGATGTTGTTCTGGTGATAGACGCCATCGGTGATGTCGCCGGCGGCCCAAATGCGCGGACTTGAGGTGCGCTGCGTGCGTGGATCGACTTTGATCTGTTTGGTAGCGTTCATTTCGAGAGAGTCGCCCAGCCAGGATGAGTTCGGAATGAGGCCGATCTCGACGAAGATACCGGCGACAGAAAGCAGTGTCTCAGCGCCGGTCTTTGCATCCGTATAGCGGATACCGTTTACGAACTTATCGCCCTCGACTTTGGTCGGCGCGGCGTTCAGCACGATACGCATCTTTGGATTGGCCAGTGCCGCTGCGACGGAGATCTCGTCAGCGCGGAACGATTCAGTGCGATTGAGAAGCGTGACCGTCTTGCAATAAGCGAGGAGTTGCAGTGCGGTCTCAAAGGCAGCGTTGCCGCCACCGATCACCACCACATCCTGATCGGCAAAGAGCGGACCGTCGCACGAGGCGCAGTAGGTGAGACCCTTTTGATCGAATTCTGCGGCTCCCGGGACGTCGAGTTTGCGGCGTTGTGCGCCCGCAGCGACGAGCAATGTTGCGGCGTCAATGCTCGTGCCGTTCGAAAGAGTGATGGAGACTTTGGTGTCGGACGGAGTGACGCCGACAGCGCGTACCGGCGAGAGGATGGTCAAATATTCGCCCGCGTACGACATTACGTGTTTTTTGAGCGCGTCGGCAAGGTCGGCACCTGCGATCGCCGGTGTACCTATCCAATTCTGTATCTCGGTCGAGACGCCGCTTTGGCCGCCCCATTCTTCGAGGATCATGACGGTCTTCAGGCGCTTGCGCGCGGCATATACAGCAGCGGACGCTCCTGCGGGTCCGCCGCCGACTATAGCGAGGTCGTACGTCTCACTCATGCGCTTTATTTGCGACGGAGAAAGGACGGAAGACCGCCCCAGCTGTCGTCATCGTCTTCCATACCGACGGTCGCTGCGGTGTCACGGTTGGTCGGCCTCGATTCATTCTTGGCGGACTCCTTCGCGTCTTTTTTCTCCGGCTTCTCGTATGCGCTCGCATCGACTATCTTTTTCGGTTCCGGCTTCGATTCGTTGCGCGGTGCGGGAATGACCGGTACTTCGCCGTCCTTGCGCGGTGTCACGCGCTGTGCGAACAGATTCGGGCGGGTGACGCTCTCGGGAAAGCCGGTAGCGATAACGGTAACGCGCACTTGGCCCTTCTTGAGCGTGTCGTCGGTGACGGCGCCGAAGATGACCTTGGCCTCGGGATCGATAGCCTCGGTGATGACATTGGCTGCATCCTGGACTTCGAGCATGCCGAGATCCTCGCCGCCTGCGATGGAGAAGAGCACGCCTTTGGCGCCGGTGATGGATACTTCGAGAAGCGGTGAATTGATGGCCGCGCGAGCCGCCACCTCGGCACGCTTATCGCCGATGGCGGTGCCGATACCCATGAGTGCACTGCCGGCGTTTGCCATGATGGAGCGCACGTCGGCGAAGTCGACGTTGATGATGCCGGTGGTCGTTATGAGGTCCGAGATGCCCTCGACAGCCTGCTTGAGGATGTCGTCGCACATCGCGAACGCGTTCTTGATGCCGGTCTCGCGGGAGACGATCGCAAGCAGCTTATCGTTCGGGATGATGATGAGTGCGTCGACGGCCTTACGAAGTTCGGTAAGACCTTGTTCGGCAAGACGCAATCGCTGCGCGCCTTCAAAGGCGAACGGACGGGTGACGACGCCAACGGTCAGTGCACCAAGTTCACGTGCGATCTTCGCGACGACGGGAGCCGCACCGGTGCCGGTGCCACCGCCCATGCCGCAGGTGATGAACACCATGTCAGAACCCTTGATCGCATCCTGAATTTCTTCGCGGGTCTCCTCGCCGGCCTGCTTGCCGACTTCCGGATTCATACCGGTACCGAGTCCGCGGGTGAGCGTCTTGCCGATGTGGATCTTCTTTTTTGCTTTTGACTTGTGCAGGTCCTGCGCGTCGGTGTTCACGGAAATGAAATCAACACCCTCTACGTGAGAGCTGACCATGTGGTTCACGGCGTTGCCTCCGGAACCGCCGACGCCGATCACTCGAATTCTTGCGAACGACTCAACATCGGGTTTTACCTGCTTTGACATAGTTCGCACATAATAGCACTTTCTGGAAAACGGCAAGGTTGACCGATTTTATTTATCGTGTTTCAGTTGCGCCACGAACTCCTTACGGAAGCAGTGAGCGAAGTGTCTGTTTGAATGACTCCCATCCGCCGGCGAAGACCTCGCGGAGCGAGTGGCTGCGCTCCATAGCGTCTTCCGCGTATGCCCAGCGGCACAGACCGTAGGCGACCGCCCACGTGGCGTCGATCGACGAACTGCGTGGCATATGGCCGATCTGTCCGATCTGCGAGGGTAGTCGCAACACCATGCGGGCGACATCGGCTGCCGACGTGAGTCCCGATCCTCCGCCTGTAATGACGATGCCCGCAGGCAAGAGGCGAGAACGGTTGATCGATTTGAGATGCGCATTCACGAGCGTGAACATGTCTTTGAGGCGCGAAGCGATGATGAGCGCTGTTTTCTTATCGGAGATATCGCTGCCCACCACTCCGCCGCGCTTCACCGCTTCCGCCTCCTGGAGCGGGATCTGGAACGAGAGTGCGATCGTGTTGGTGATGTCCCCGGAGCCCACCGGGAATACTTTTATGGAAACGGGGGTGTCGTTATCGAATACGATGACCGAAAGCGTTTCAGAACCGATATTGGCGAGTGCGACGCCGGCGGTCTTCTGCGCCTTGGTGAGCGTGACAAGACTCGCCGCCAGTGGCGAGGCCATGACACCTTCCACTTCGACACCTGCTCCCTCGACTGCCTCGAGGAGCTCATCGTAGTGCTGCGAGAGCATTGTGATAAGGAGCGTATCTATGGAAAGCTTCGCTCCCTGCAGTCCCTGCGGCTTGCCGAATACTTTGTTGCCGTCGACCCGGTACTCGAGCGGTATCGTGTGGATGACGGTGCGATTGGTGAGTTTGCCGGACGCGCGCTTCTCGCTCTCGCGGAGCGCGCGATCGATATCGCGATCCTGAACGATGCCGCCGGATTGCGTGAGCGTGACGTCGCCCGATGACCGTATCTCGTCGAGGCCCACGCCGCCCATGGCGACCCGCGCGTGCTTGAGCGATACTTTTGCGGCGCCCGCGGCGCGTGAGAGCGCTTCGCGGATGCTTCTGCCCGCCTCTGCGCGATCGACGATATAGCCATGCCGCATGCCGCGAGACGATGCGGTGCCGGTGCCGATGATCTGCAATGGGAGATCGGGGCGTTCCGCCGGCGCGGCGATAACGGCCTTCACGTGATAGGTGCCGATATCAATGCCGGTATAGAACTTCCTCATTTGACTATTGTAGCGCGATTGTGCTGAAACTAAAGCACAAAATCGCGGGGATAAGCCCTTTTAGAGAAGACTGAATTTCTTCAGCACCTTTTTTTCTTCGTTCTCCATTTTCTCGCCGTGTTTCATGCCCTTAAGGTGATAGAGCCCGTGGACGTACAAAAGGGCAAGACGCTTCTGCGTGCTCACCCCGAGGGAACGGGCCTCGCGCTCTGCTTTGCGCACATTGAGAAATATCTCGCCGGAGTTCTTCTCAAGTTCGAACGATAGGACATTGGGGAAGTAATCTTTTTTTCGGTATTGGATATTGATGCGCTGCGCGAGCGTGTCGCCGCAGACGACGAGCGAGAGCTCGTAATGGGAGCCGAGCACCGACTTCTTCAGCACCTCAAACGGAACTCGCGGCACTGAGCCGCGAATCGTTGTCTTGATATCGAACGCGTGCGTTCGCATTAGCGTGCGATGGGGGTGGACTCGCCGAAACGAGCAGGCTGCGATGAGGACGATCCGGTGCTCGTGTTGCTCTCTCGTGACTGGTAGCCGCGGCGCACCGGGGCTTCAACGACCTTGCCTTCCTTTACGAGCTGTTTGAAATCGGCGCGACGGTTGATGAGCTTGAGCGCGCGCTTCTTCTGGACGGTCTTCGATTTTGTGCGCTCGTAGTAGCGGTTCTTGCGGGAGTTCTT